>JAZDOO010000237.1:0-12474 GCA_043798555.1 Pseudomonadota bacterium
GCCGATCATCGTGCTGACTAAAGACAGCAAGACATTTCAACAGATTGTTGGGAACAACGTTATTGCGGCGTATGCTCTCCCCCAACGCAATCTTATAATAATTGATTATTCGAAGATGAAGATGCCTCCTTTTACTGTTGAGGCGACAGTAAAACATGAGCTCTGCCACCTTTTGCTCCATCATCACATAAGAGCAGATTTGCTTCCTCGATGGCTTGATGAGGGGATCGCCCAGTGGGTAAGCGATGGCATAGCAGAGATAATGATAGAGAGAAAACGATCTGTGCTCACTGAAGCAATGCTTTCGGGAAAACACATACCGATCAGGTTCTTAGCTGATGGATTTCCGGAAGATAGAGATTCCCTTTTATTGGCTTACGAAGAGAGCAAGGATTTTGTGGAGTACATCAGGAAAAAATACGGGGATGAAGGGATTATGAGAGTGTTAAGAAACCTTGAAAGAGGCGATACCATACAAGAGGCAATACTTAAAGCTCTGTCAATTCCTTTCGGACAGCTTGAACACGAGTGGCTTAAACATCTTAGACGCAAGGCTACCTGGTTTAGCTACCTGAGCAGAAACCTTTATGAAATACTTTTTGTTGTGGCTGCGATCTTAACGATTCTGGGATTCATAAGGATACTAATGAAAAGAAGGGCTCTTAAGGACGAAGAATGGGGCGACTGATGATACTCTCTCATTCCTAACCCGGCGTAGCCGGAACCAAAAAGGTCAGAAAAAGTTCAAATGTCAAAGCTCAAAGTTTAAATGAATGTCAAATAACTCAATATCAAAAGATTTATTCCCTTTGTTATTTGAGCTTTGGGTTTCATTTGGCATTTGATTTTTGAACTTTGAACTTAAAATTTTCTTGCCAATTTGCGCATAATTTCATTCATAAGGGACTAAATTGCCATGTCCCTTTTTCCCTTATAACAAATCCCTTCATCGCCAAAGGGCAAAAATCCGTTCAATAAAATTTTCCCGCAGGGTTGGATTGTGCAGTCGCCCATCATCTTCCACCGGCAGAAGCGGGAAATGTTCCATAAATATCTGGGCAAAGATACCTACGCCTTTTTTTATGGGCATCCCCTTCTCCGTGTAAATTTTTACTCCCTGCATACCAGAGCTGGGGGAGTTGCTCTTAAAGATGAAGCCAAAGAGGTTTTCCTTTTCCAGCTCCCGTACCCGTTTCCTTGCCCAGGCAACCATCCGGTCGGTGTAGTCAATTCTGGTGTGTATCGTGACCAGTCGTGGAGCTGATAGATCACCTTCTAAATGCAGAGCTTCCCGGGGAATGCCGAGGCCGCACTCAACTTCCGGGCAAACCGGCACAAACCCCACAAATTTTCCCAGGGTTTCCACAATGAACCGATCCAACCGATGTTCACCATCATAGCGAACGCGTTCGCCGAGAAGGCACGTACTGATTCCTAAACGAATTGCATTTTCCATAGAAGGTGTAGCCGTGGTGAGAGTTCCCAGTCCCTGGCACAACAAAAGACCAAGGGAACTTAGGAACACTGTAACGCTTGCCTCACACAATTGAGTGTACTACCTGCGAGCAAGCTTTTTCGCTGGCGTTCCGAGACATCTAAAATGGTGATAATGCGCTTTCCGTCAACCTCCACCGGAATCTCCGTATCCTCTCGTTCCAGGAGTTTTCTGATGTCAGTAAACACTACCTTTGAACCCCGGTTGAAAAACTGGTAATCAGAGGAGTCCTTAAAAACGAGAGGCAATATGCCAAAATTACAAAGATTGGCCTTGTGAATCCGCGCAAAGCTCTTGGCAATCTTGGCTCTCACTCCGAGATACCGCGGGGCAAGGGCAGCATGCTCCCTGCTTGAGCCCTGACCGTAGTTTTCACCCCCAATGATTGCCACGTTACCTTTCTCCTTAGCCTCTTTATGGAATTCGGGGAAAAGCTGATAGTATACAAATTTACTAATGGCCTCGATATTAGAGCGGAGTGGCAAAACCTTGTTCCCAGCCGGCATAATGGTGTCAGTAGAAATGTTGTCCTCCACTTTGAGGATTATCTCGGCTACAAGCGTATCAGGGAGGGGGTCTAACTCAGGAAAGGGTTTAATATTGGGGCCGCGGATAATTTCGGTTTTTCTTGCCTCCTCTGAGGGGAAGATGATGGAGGACTCGTCAATGATGTACTTTTCGGGATCTTTAATCCGGGGATACGACATCTCCTTGCCCAGTTCCCGGGGATCAATAATCACTCCTTTAAGTGCAGAAGCTACTGCGGTTTCAGGAGAACAGAGGTAAACCCGGTCATCTTTTGTACCTGAGCGGCCTGGGAAGTTACGGGGAAACGTTCTTAAGCTCACCTGTCCAGTACCGGGGGCCTGTCCCATGCCAATGCATCCCAGACAACCAGACTGGTGAATAAGAGCACCCGCCTGCAGGAGCGAAATAACCCCATTGTGAACTGCCACATTCTCCAAAACTTGACGGCTTCCGGGGTTTATATGAAAAGAGATTGCAGGATGGACCACCCTTCCTTCGACAATTTTAGCCACCATCATCAAATCCCGAAAAGAGGAGTTGACACTGCTTCCAACGATAGCCTGATGGACGTTAATCCCAGCCACTTCCCGAACCGGAACCACGTTGTCCGGAGACGAGGGGCACGCTATGAGAGGTTCAAGACTCGAAAGGTCAATCTCAGCGTATTCGTCGTACTCTGCTCCCTCATCAGCAGATAATTCCACCCAGGCATCTTCGCGTCCCTGTGCCTTGAGATAAGAGCGCGTGTTTTCATCGGAAAGAAAGACCGTGCTCGTTGCCCCCATCTCTGTACCCATATTTCCTATAGTCTCTCGGTCGGTGGCAGAGAGACTTTTTACCCCCGGACCATAATATTCAATGATTTTGCCCACACATCCTTTGACATCATAGCGCCTCAACATCTCCAGGATAACATCCTTGGCACTCACCCAGTCCGGAAGTGTTCCCGTAAGCTTAACCCCTAATACTTTGGGACAGGGAAAGTAGTATGGCCGACCCGCCATTGCCAACGCCACGTCAAGTCCTCCGGCACCCATAGCCAGCATGGACACCCCTGCTGCACCGGGTGTGTGGCTATCAGCACCCAGCATGGTTTTACCCGGTACCCCAAAGCGCTCCATGTGCACTTGATGAGATATACCATTACCCGGACGACTATAATGAACTCCGAATCGGGCACAGGCAGTCTGCAGGAAGCGGTGGTCATCAGCGTTTTTATTATCAGTCTGAAGCATGTTATGGTCCACGTACTGGGCCGCCAGCTCTACCCTTACCCGGTCAATCTCCAGCGCCTCGAATTCCAGCATGGCCATAGTACCGGTAGCATCCTGGAGCAACGTATGATCAATGGTGATCCCAATCTCTTCACCTGGAATCAGACGCCCTTCTACCAGGTGGGCATCTAAAATCTTATGGGCCAGATTTTTTGCCATCTCGTTTTCCTTATTTCTTTTAAATAGTTAACCTTAGACTTTGGGGAGATTGAATTGCTTGAAGGGAGGGTGCTTAATGTCTGAAGGCCTACCCATTAGTTTTGGGGAGCGCTTTGTTTTAGCAGCCCCTTTTTTTCTAACTCCTTCATCCGTTCGTTGGCAACGTGTTCCTTTACGCTAAGGGTCTGTTGGCCAAAGAGTCCAAACTTTATCCAATCAATGCCGAAGACGAAAAGCTCTGCATCATCGTTTCTTATCGTCTCTATCCTCCCTTTTTCTACCTCAAAATAATTGAGAAAATTACTTTCAAACACAAACTTTCTGAATTTATCCAGATTATAGGTGACCAGGTGGATCATGTGATAGACATCGGGGTTAGTGATATCTAATCCTTTAGCGCGCTCTGATTCGGTGAGTTCCTGATAAAAACTTTCAAATTTTTCGTAAACATTGATCCCCTGATCCAGGATCCAGTCTTCCACCGTCCACACCTTCTCCTCTTCAAAGCCCAAACATCCCGGCTTTTTAATCATACGAAACGTGGTTTCGCCCCCTTCGGATTCTGCTTTATCAAGGGGAAACATTCGACACGCCCACGGTCGGTCCTCATAAATTTGGCAGCCTTCCTCACTCACAAAAAAACACTCCTTAGCTTCGTTGTCTTTCATCTTCAACGCTACGATGGGGAAAATGCCCTTCTCTGGTCTCAAGGTGGTGGTATATTTTGTTAAGAACTCCTCGGATGAAATGCCCAGTCGGTTTTTCATGCGCAGCACATCGTAAGGGGTAAGAATTATGTTAACATCAGCACAACACTGGTTAAAGCACTTGATTCCTTTTCGGCAATCAAAGTGAAAAGTATCATATGATTTGAGATTCTGTTGTTGACTTGCCCTTTTTAATTCTTTTTCGTTTTTTTGGTCCATTAATCATTCCTTTCTTCATTGTTCTCGTCAATAACTGCCCTGAAATTCCGAAACTGTTCGTTATCTTTGAGAAAACGGGTTACATACGCTAACGTTTCTTTATCTTTACACCTTATTTCAGTACAAAGGCACTGCTTCTGGCATTGCTCACAGAAATATTCTTCCGATAGATAATTTCCACAGGCACAGTGAGGTTCCAGAACTAATCCACCTGTGTCGAAGGTAGCAAAAAAATAATCTCTTCTGGGTTCCTTGCTTTCTTCCATAGTAGTAGTTTCTATGCTCCTTTCTCTTTTATATGGGGAACCGGTTTTTAGTAATGTATCTAAAATATCACTTCGGTGTCAAGTGATAAAGGGTGTAAAGGAATCTCTATCAATCCCATGTAATCATCCATCTTCTTCACAGCCCGAATAATAAAGGAATGAACGCTCTGTAACTTTGCAGGTTCAGCAGGGTATTACCCCACCTATGTTAGAAGGTCTTGTAATGCCTCTTTTAAGGTTGGAAAACGGAATTGATAGCCGCTTTCGGAAAGTTTTTTCGGAATCACCTTTTGCCCTTTAACCAGAACCTTGGCAAATTCACCTAATAGTATTCGTAACATGAATTCAGGTACCGGAGGGAACAAGGTGGGTTTCTTCAAGACTTCTCCTAAGATTTTGGTCAGGTCCTTATTTCGAACCGGATAAGGAGAAGTACAATTTACCGGGCCTTGAAGTTCCTTGTGCTCTAACAAGAATAGAAAAATATTCGCCAAGTCCTGTTCATGGATCCAGGAAACCCACTGCTTACCAGTGCCCAACGGAGCGCCCAAATACTTATTAAAGACTGAAACCAGATTAGCAAGTGCTCCCCCCTGCCGACCCATGACGATCCCAAAACGACAGAGCACTACCCTCGCCCCGTATTCTTTGGCCTTCAGGGCCGCAGACTCCCATGACTGAGCAAGTTGAGCAAGAAAGTCATCACCTGGCTGATCCTCCTCATTTAAGGACTCATCGCCATGAAAGCCATAATACCCCACTGCCGAAGTGCTCAGCAGGTGCGTCTCTTTTCCTTTTCGATGAGAAAGTGCTTCCGCAACATGAGTGGTGGTGAGGATGCGGCTTTCAACAATCTCTTGTTTGGTTTTACAAGTCCAGCGTTGAAAAATAGAAGCACCGGCTAAGTTAATAACTACATCGTGCTGGGAAACACTATTCTGCCACGGCCCTGGCTGGGTTGGATCGCCTTCCAAAAAGGAAGCGCCTTTGGGTAAGGTTTTAGCTTGCTTAATACCTCGAGTGAGAATGGTTACTTCATGGCCTTGTTCGGTGAGTTTTTTTGTTAAAAAACCCCCGACAAAACCTGATCCTCCGGTGATAAATACTTTCATTCTCCATTCCTCCCAAAGTGATTACTGATATGGAATTATATTCGATAACCAAAATATGGTATCAGTTTTTTAAAGAAAAAGGAAATCCTGTTTTATCTTTGTTATACATCCGAATCCCTAAAATTTGTTGCTAAAGGAGCAAGTTTTTGTTAAAATATGAAATTATTCGCCGTTTGAGATATGACCTTTGAAGACATTTTGGCCTATGCCCTGCAGCGGGGAGAATGGTTGGTTTTTAGCTACAGTTTAGAGGATGGCTAAAATTATTCTTGCTAATGATTCCAATTTTGACCACTTTAAATTTTGTGTAGAATATCTCCCCAAAGTTTCAAGAACCTTTGCCATAAATATTAAAATTCTCAAAGGTAATGCTTACAAAGGCATCCTCTTGGCCTATCTTCTCTGCCGGATAGCAGATACAATTGAAGATGATCCTCATTTTCCTGTTCCTTTAAAAATTCAAAAGCTCCACGAATTTTCTGACCTTTTTCCTCCTCCCCCAAACTATGAACGTCACATTGGGAAATTCTTACATGACATCACCTTCAAAGAAGATACTGATTCATCCGTCCTTTTAATCAATACCCTCCGTGTTTTTCATGAACTTGTTAAGCTTCCCGATAGCACCGTTTCCGTGATTTCCAAACACGTCCGGGAGATGGCCTTAGGGATGGCGAGCTTTCAAGAAAAAGGGTTACATAAGGAAATCGTGTTTCTTGAAAACCAAACCGAACTGGAAAGGTATTGTTACTTTGTAGCTGGTACGGTGGGGCTTATGGTTACCTCCATATTTTCGGAAAGCTCAAAATTTTTTTCACCAGCTATCATACAAAAACTGGAAAAAAGAAGCGTTCCTTTCGGACTTGGATTACAGGTCACCAATATCGCCAAAGATTTTATTGGCGATCGGAAACGGGGCTGGTGCTATGTACCCCGCTCTTTCTTCATCGAAGAAGGTCTTGATCCGTTGTCTGATTCTTTACCTGACAAAGCCGAAGCTTTGCTCCAGGTTCAGAAGCGATTGATCAACCTTGCCTTGACTTACCTGGATGAGGCGCTAAAATACACTTTGGATATCCCAAGGACACTTATTCGCTATCGCCTTTTCTGCGCGTGGCCTCTTTTCATGGCGGTGAAGACACTGGCTAAGCTTTATGGTAAGTATAGCTTTATTAGCGGCAAGGTGGTGAAAATAAGTAGAGCCGAGGTGCAACGAATCGTTCGAAGCACCTCCCTTGCTGCGGTTTCAAACACCGCACTTAAATTTTTGTATTATAGGATTAGACCGATCATCCAGTAGGTGAAAAACTTCATTACCATATGGGTTTTCACCGTCACTGCTTAAGCGTTTTTACAGTGATTCCGGATCGGGATCAGGGACAGGCGGTACAGGAATTTATTATGGGGCAATCTCTCAGTAAAGAAAATTTCTCTCGGAAAAGGTGGCTGGTCGTTATTTCTGTTGTTTTTGGTCTCGTCCTTTTGGGAGGAGGAGGGTATTACTACTGGACGGGTACACCGCGATATTCACTCTATCAGATGGGGAAGGCAATTAAGAATCATGATTCGGAAACGTTTCTCCTTTATCTGGATATTGACCGGATCGTGGACGGATTGGCCGAGTCAACCTCAAAAAAAGTGGAAGATAATGTATCACCGCCCTCCCCTTCAGAATCCTCGAAACACGAAAGACTTTCCCGCCGCAGCAGAGACATTGTGCGTGCCCTCCTGCCCCAGGTACTTAAATCCCTCAAACCAATCCTGAAAAAGCAAATTCAAAAAGTTGTGGAGGAGGTGGGGCGAAAAAATAAGATTTCACCTCTGGCGTTTTGTATGCTTTCTGACATTGAAAAAAAAGGGGGTATTGCTGAGGTAAGAGTAAAAACCAAAAAAGAGCAGACCTTTCACTTCACCATGGAAAGGACTCCCCAGCGTATATGGAAGGTAGTAGGAATAGATATCAATGTATTAGATTTTGTCTAAAAATCCTAACCCTCAGTCCCCGACCCCAAACCCACCCACTTTTCCAACCCCCTTAAGGTAAAAATCAACCATAATTTTGGTTTCTCTATCCCTTCCCTCAGTCCTGGGACGTATGCGGTAAGTAAGTGCGGTGCCCCAGCATTGGGGATGGTAATCAAACCCAAAAATGGTTTCTAAGGTACGGCCTTCTTGCCTTGCCTGGCGGTTTTCAAAAAAGAGCTTAAGTTCGCGAGAAAGTTCGATTCCTGCCCGGCTATCAATTTCCTCGATTCTCTCTTTGGCAAGTTCTATTCCCGTGAGGGTTTCCAGGTATGTAATCCTGTCTTTTGAATAACGATATTCAAATCCAAGATAATCTCCCCTTTGATCCTGAAAGTGGAGCAACGTGTTAAAAGCTTCCAGCTCTTCATCGTAGATGTCGTATTCCACATTTGATTTTATGTACCAAAAATTGGTGGGCCGGCTCCGGAATTCTATGAAAAAATTGGAAAAGGGGTCGTCAGAAGTGGTGGTATCATAATACTGGCCAAAGCGCAAAAACAAAATTTCTTTTCCCCAGCTCGTATTATCCGGACGGAAATATTTACCCATGATCCTATTGGTAATCGCCAGGGCAATTCGGTTTTGGGGCTGAATCCGATCCAGTTCATCGTAAAGGGGTAAGTCCTCTTCGATATTTTCAGGAATATAGGTGTAAATGATTGCCGGCTCTATCGTGTGCCGGACCGTTCGGCCTTGCTTTCTGTTTCCATAAATTTTCATAAATTTCGTAGAGAGTTCCGACTGGAAATGGAACAAACTCCGACTATCTTCAACTCCTTCCTCATTACTGGTATTAAAATATGAGGTTTGTCGGAACCCTAATCCGGACTGCAAGAGGAAACGTTTAGTAATGTTCAATGGCAAGACAATTTGGGGATCAATATCGAATCGGTTCCCCTCCACCCCTTCCTCCCGAGAAAAGTTATTGTAGGTAGAATCCCAGCTAAAATAAACGGGGGTATGCGGAAGTAACCGTGGAAGCCCGGTGAAAAAGACCTGGGGATACCGCTGAATGGTGGTGTCATTGTCTTTTAATAAATCATAGTTATACTCTACATCGCCCACTAAACTCGCACCTTCCCAATGTTTGGTTAAAAAGGCAGTGGTTTCAGTTCTCTCGGCAGTGCGAAGCTTAGTCTGGCTCCCATAATCCTTATAGAATTGCTGGTCGCTCACCACATCTACTTTAAATCGGGCAAACAAATCCGAATCAAAGTCTTTTTTCCCTTCATAAAAAACATCCCAGCGTTCTTTTCCCCGATCTAACAGGTCGCTATATTCTTCTCGTCGGTAGTCACTTTCTTCCTCAATATAGTACCCGTAGAAACGACCCCGACTGGTTTCACTGGTAATGTACCGATATTCTCCTCCGAACCCCACCCCTTTCTTGGTTGCCAGATCCAACTGGGCGGTGGCGTCCGTATTAGGAGAGATCGCCCAGTAATAGGCATTGTTAAAGTGTACTCCTTCTGTGCTGGAACTTCCCGCTGAGGGCAACAAGAACCCACTCTGCCTCTTGGTCTTCGCCGGAAAAATGAGATAAGGGATATAAAGAACGGGATAATTTTTGATCCGAAAGGTTGCCCCTTTAACCTTAGCCAGCCCCTCTAAGGTAATGTCAGCTTTTTTACAGGTAAATTTCCAGGGAGGGCGTTCCCCGTCACAGGTAGTAAAGTCGCCATCTTCAATCCGGTAGCGATTTTCCCCCAGCCTTTCAATATGGCGTCCTTTAAGGTGAAAGTTTTCTTTCTCATAAAAAAGTCTCCCCCCCCTTACCACCCCTTCTTTCGTTTCCAAATCCATTTCCAGAAAATCGCACTCCAGATAATCCCCATCTTCGGTAAAGACGACATTCCCCTCTGCCCGAGCAACCTGGGTCTGATAATCATACTCCACTACATCCGCCTTTAAGATGCGGTTGAGCTGGCGGATCTCCACGCCTCCCTGGGCAGTATAAATTCCCGTATCCTTATCGTAACTCAAGGAATCAGCGATCAGGTTGACCGGGGTTTTACCAGAGCGAATTTTGGAAGCTGGTAACGAAGCAGACGCTGCAGGGGTAAGAGGAACCATTAAGAGATAAAGAGACACTATGGTGAAAAGCTTTAAGAAGAATCGCATCTTAGATTTCCACCCGGGAGAAAAAAAGCTCTCGTGCTTCTCCCACAGTATATAAAGAACCAGTGACACAAATCAAGTCACGGTCTTTTGCCAGGGCCATTGCTTTTTGAACTGCCTGTTTCACCTCTTCTACCACCTCGGCCTTTGTCCTTAACTTCCCAGCACAGGTAAGCAGAAACGCCGGCGAAGCAGACCGCTCCCCTTTGGGCCGAGTAAAGATAACATGATGCCCCAAAGGAAGAAGTTCTTTGAGAATAGGTCTAATTGCTTTATCTTCCATAATGCCGATGACCAAGAAAAGTCTTCGATAAAAAAAAATAGTTTCCAATTCTCTCCTAAGGCTTTTTATCGCTTCCAGGTTATGGGCCCCATCCAGGAGTACCCTGGGATGTTGGCTTACCAGTTCCAGCCGGCCCGGCCACTTGGTTTCGCCGAGCCCTTCCCTTATCACTTGTTCATTAACTCGGTACCACTGCTTACCCAAAAGCTCGGTTATACCCAAGGCCAAAGCAGCATTAGTAAACTGATGTTTTCCCTTCATCCCGATGGTTAGCCCCTGGTAGAAAGCAAAGAGGCCCTCATAATCAAATCCCCCCTGACCATTTTCCCTTATGCGAATATCTTTGCCAATGCTATACATTACGCATCCCATCTCCCGGCATTGAAAGCGCAGCTGCGCTAAAATCCGGGGCTGCGTGACTGAGGTCATCAATACCCCCTTAGGCTTTATAATTCCAGCTTTTTCCCGGGAAACCTCCGCTAAGGTATTCCCAAGGTATTGTTGGTGATCCTTGGCAATATTCGTTATCACCGACACCAGAGGAAAAAGAACGTTGGTAGCATCTAATCTTCCCCCCATCCCCACCTCTACCACCGCTAAGTCCACCTCCCTCTGAACAAAAAAGAGAAATGCCATGAGCGTGGTAAACTCAAAAAAGGTCATATTAGTCACTGAGGTGGGGTTATCAATCGTTCCATCCTCCCTGGCAACCTCATACTGCTTTGTCCTGATGAAGCGAGTCAGATGAACAACTTCTTCGGTAGCAATGGGCTCTCCATTTATTCGGATTCGTTCAGAGAAGTCGGTGAGGTGGGGCGAGGTATATAACCCTACCCGGTAACCAGCCTTTTGAAATATCTTGGCCACAAAGGTCGCTACCGAGCCTTTACCATTTGATCCGGCAATATGCACCGTTTTCAACTTTTGATGAGGATTTCCAGAGGCCTGGAGCATCCGCTTCATATTCTCCAGGCCAAATTTGATCCCAAACCTTTGCAAGCCGAAAAGGTACTCAATGCTCTCGTGATACGATTCCGGAGCGGAGAAAACTGACTGGTGCTGCAACGACATCTTGGTTAAAAGAACAAATTAAGTGACTTTGGGGAGATGAGTCAATGCTTCCTCGATCTTTTTTTCGGGGTATTCGAAATCTTCCAGTTCATTTGCATAGTACTTAGCATAGGAAGTGAGATCAAAGAATCCGTGCCCACTAAAATTAAAAAGAATAACCTTTTCTTTGCCTTCTTCGCGCGCCTTGATTGCTTCATCTATAGCGCACCGGATCGCATGAGCAGTTTCCGGTGCGGGTATAATGCCTTCACAATTCGCAAACTGAACCGCAGCTTCAAAAACTGGGTTTTGGGGGTAAGCCCGGGCTTCAATCAATCCCTCCTTTGCCAAAAGACTCACTAAGGGTGACATACCGTGGTAACGGAGGCCTCCGGCATGAATCCCCGGGGGCTCAAAGGTATGCCCTAACGTAAACATCTGCATGATCGGGGTCATTTGCGCCATATCCCCATAATCATAGGTATAGGGCCCCTTGGTGATAGTGGGACAGGCAGCTGGTTCCACCGCGATGGCATCAACTTTTTTTCCATTAATCTTGTCACGAATAAAAGGAAAGGCTGCCCCGGCAAAATTACTTCCCCCTCCCACACAACCAATCACTACATCCGGATATTCTCCAATCTTGCGGAACTGAGTCTGAATCTCTTCTCCCACAATAGTTTGGTGAAGGCAAACATGGTTTAACACCGAACCAAGGCTATAGTTGGTATCATCGTGAGTGACGGCATCCTCAACTGCTTCACTAATGGCAAGGCCTAATGTTCCCAAGGTATGGGGGTTTTCCTGAAGAACTTTTCGACCGAAAGCAGTCCTATCACTGGGGCTGGGATAAACTGAGGCTCCCCAGGTTTCCATCATCAACTTCCGGTAGGGCTTTTGATCAAAACTAACTCTCACCATATACACCGTTACCTCTATCCCCATAAACTTTCCTGCCAAGGCTAACGCACTTCCCCATTGACCTGCACCAGTTTCCGTGGCTAACCTTTTTTTACCTGCCAATTTATTATAATAGGCCTGGGCGGTAGCAGTGTTGGGTTTGTGGCTCCCTGCGGGGCTGACCGCTTCGTTCTTATAATAAATTTTCGCCGGGGTCTTCAATGCCTCTTCAAGCCGCCGGGCTCTCATCAAAGGAGTTGGGCGCCAGAGGCAATAAATGTCTAATACCTCTTCAGGAATGTCAATCCACCGCTCTTGACTCACCTCCTGTTCAATCA
>JAZDOO010000398.1:0-2013 GCA_043798555.1 Pseudomonadota bacterium
GAGTTACAAGAAAAGGAAATTGATTACAAGCATCTCGAAGCCCTGCATGATAATATCGTCCAAAGTATCAACGCCGGAATCCTTACCTTAAATCAGCAAGGTGAAATCACCTCCTTCAACAAGGCCGCCGAGGAGATAACAGGTTATCGAATTACGGAAGCGTTAGGAAGAAAATTTGCTGCCCTTTTTCCTTTACCTACGAATGGAAATGAAAATACTCATCTATCACCCAATTTCAATACTCCCCCCTCCCGGTTTGAACTTTTTTTCCCCCGGGCAGACGGAAGCCAACTCTTTTTAGGGTTCTCCACCTCCATCCTTCGGGATAAAATGGGTAATGAAACCGGGAGGATTCTTACCTTCCGGGATCTCAGCCGTTATCGGGAGATGGAAGAGCAAATTAAGCGGATGGACCGGTTGGCAGCGGTCGGTCAGCTCGCGGCAGGAATCGCCCATGAAATTAGGAATCCCCTCACTTCCCTAAGCGGTTCCATCCAGGTTTTATGCGAGGAACTTAATCTCAATGAGGAGAATCGTCACCTCATGGATATTGCCTTGCGAGAGACGAAACGGCTAAATGACCTCATTACTGATTTTCTTCTCTTCGCCCATCCTGAACAAGGCGAGAAAAAGAAAATACCTCTTGCCACGGTGATCGAGGACACGCTCAATCTCTTTGAAAATAGTCAGGAATGCAAGAAGAGTATCCGCATAACCAAATTCATTGCTCCTCATCTCTTTATAGAAGGTAATGCGCGGCAAATGAGTCAGGTGTTCTGGAATATATTAAAGAATGCTGTCCAGGCCCAACCTAATGGCGGATTTGTAGTGGTAGAGGCACAGACCGAAAATCACGAAGAGGGTTCAACCCAAGATCACACTCACCCCCGAATAAAAATTAGCATTAGGGACGGGGGATGCGGCATTTCTCGAGAGATTCAAAAAAAGATATTTGACCCGTTTTTCACCACTAAGGAGCTGGGTTCAGGCCTGGGTTTGGCTATCACCTATAGGATCATTGAACGCCACAACGGGGAGATATTTGTCCACAGTCAGGAAAATGAAGGAACCGAAATAATCATATATTTCCCTGGACTCTTGCCGGAATCGTGAACACTCCGGGAGTGCCAAAATTTTTACTGCATGAGCGTAATTCGGCAAAATGCCAGGCAACCGTTAGTCATAAAAATATAACTCATTAATTTTATTTGATAAATTTTTAAATTGTCTTTAGGCATACTCCTTGCAGCCATTATTAAATAGAAAAAGTAATTACATATAAACGTTAATGTGAAGGGAGGTGAGTAAGATATGTTACTAAGATTGAGGAAAAAGTCTAAAGGCTTCACTCTGATTGAGCTCATGATTGTTGTGGCCATCATTGGTATTTTGGCGGCAATTGCTATTCCTAACTTTTTGCGCTATCAGGCCAAGACCAAACAGTCAGAGGCTAAGTCAAACCTGGGAGCTATTTTTACTTCTGAGGTGAGTTACTTTGGTGAAGAGGATACCTACAGTTCAGTTTCCAACATTGGGTGGGCACCTGAAGGCAATACTCGTTATGTATATAGTGTTATCGCTTTCAACTCTACTAGTTTTACTGCCCAGGCAACCGGTGATGTTGATACGGATGCTACTATTGACCTCTGGACGATCAATCAAAACAAAGACCTCTTGAATGGAACCAACGATGTTACCAGTTAAAGTGATTTTCCCTCTGAGGACAAATACCTTCTGGGTGTAAAGGAAAAGAAGGCAGACATAACGTCTGCCTTCTGCATTTATAATACAAAGCAAAAGTTTACTGTATCAGCATCTAACTCATATTTTTTATAGACCGTGAACAGTAACCTTTTAAACAAACCACCACACATTGCCCTTTTTCTTTTTTTTGTTTCCTTCATTCTTTTTCTCTTCACCATCTGCCCCAGTATCTACTGGAGAGATGCAGCGGAGTTCCAGGTGGTTGCCTATCAATTGGGAATCGCCCACCCGGCCGGCTCCCCCTTTTAT
>JAZDOO010000001.1:0-19969 GCA_043798555.1 Pseudomonadota bacterium
TGTCAAGGCTTTTTTAAGTTCGGTCTCCAAAATAAGAACTCGAATTTTTATCTGTTTTAACGGAACGAAGAGAGAACTTTTACAAAATTATTCTTCTTCGAGGATAGGAGAGTATTCCATGTTGGACCTTGGAGTTATCTGAACATTCTCGCTCCAAGGTTTGAACCCCTGCTTACGAACTTCTAAGCTGTAGTTACCGCTTTTGATTCTCTGATTGTTTAGCGGAGTGGTCCCGATAAACGTATCATTGAGAAAAACGTCGGCTTCACTCGGGATAGATTTTATTTCTATAGTTCCGAAATCTTCTTGGGTGGAAGGCGAAGATAGTAATTCTTTTTTTATCGGCGACTGACCTGGTTTTAATTCAACAAGAATGTTCTTTCGGGCTCCCCAAAATCGCCGGCAATGGATGGTCTTAGTCTGAGGAACATATCCTGGAGAAACAATTACCACTTTAAATTTTCGGGTTTCGTCACAATCCAGTTTGATCTCTAAAGGAGTTACCCCTTTGGGAACACCATTGATGGTGACAAATGCTGTGGGTGGTTCGGAGCGAATGACTGTTTTCCCCCCAGAACAAGCTGAAAAACCTATCAATAAAAGCCAAATCAATTTTTTCCACATTATCAGTTCCCTTGCCTCTTATATTTAAATATTATTATTAATTGAAGACATTGAAGAATGATGATACGTAATTTATCGAGAAACTTCGAAAGCATTTCGAATCATATTAATTCGCTCCTCACCACAATCCTTCTCCACCGCTACGACATCAAATCTGGCATCCCGGTTGAACAGGTGATGTTTCTGGAGATAAGAAAGCGCTACTTTGGCTAACTGGCGTTGTTTCCTAAGAGTAACTCCCGTTTGAGGGCTACCAAATTCCTTAGATGAGCGAGTTTTAACCTCGACAAAGACCACCGTCTTCCGATCGAGAGCAATAATATCAATCTCTCCAAATTTACACCGATAGTTCCTCTCTAAAATCTTATACCGGAGCTTTTGAAGGTACCCAACCGCTAATTCCTCTCCTTTCTTACCCAGCTCAATATTTTGAATCATATTCCCCTTAGAGGCTGCATTCAGATTTTAATGAGAAAATCTCGATGGAATACGACGCCCTTGAAAGTTTTTCGGTGAAGCGAACAGTAGCCGTATTGTTTTATGGCTTCAAGGTGTTCCTGAGTTCCGTAACCTTTGTTTCTTGCGAAATTATAAACCGGATATAACTGATGGTATTTTTCCATTATTCGGTCACGAATAATTTTTGCCATAACCGATGCCGCTCCTATAAGCGGGCTGATGTAATCCCCGTGTTTTACCGTTAGTTGCGGGATTGAGCTATTAATTGGATGGATTCCATCAATGAGCAGGTACTCTACTGGTCCATACAAATTATTCACCGCAATTTCCATCGCTCTTAAGCTGGCCCGATGGATGTTGATTCGGTCGATTTCCCACTGGTCAACAATTCCGAAGCCATATGATAGTGACTGTGACTGAATTACCTCAAAAATCTTTTCCCTCCGCTGCGGGGAGAGCTTTTTGGAATCTAATATTCCCGTTAACGAATGGTTTTCAGGAAGAATAACTGAGGCAGCCACAACTGGCCCGGCTAAAGGCCCGCGACCGACTTCATCAATACCAGCTATATATCGGTATCCTTGTTTGAATAAGACATCCTCTGGAGGGGAAAGGTAATGAGAAGGGGAGTGCTCTTGCTCCATCTTTTTAACTCTCCACGTTGGAGGTCAGGGGACGAAACTATAGTTGCTTTTTCCCTTTAATACGCGCAGCTTTCCCCTTAAGGTTTCGAATGTAGTATAAACGAGCCCGTCGAACACAGCCCCGCTGAACCACTTCAATGTTGTCAATCACCGGTGAATGAAGCGGGAATATCCTTTCTACTCCGATTCCATAGGAAATTTTTCGAACCGTAAAGCTGGCACTAAGGCCTCCCCGCCGTTTACGAATAACAAGGCCCTCAAAGACCTGTATCCGTTCCTTTTCTCCTTCTATAATTTTTACCCTGACCCGCACAGTATCCCCCGATTTGAATTGGGGCAGACCCATCTTCATGTGTTCTTTCTCAATGATCTCTAATGCTTTCATAGTGGTGTTCCTGTACGTTAGTGAGTTCTTGTTTGATTTCCAATAATAATATCTTCTCCTCAGGAGAAAATCTCTTAACGTTTAGTAAATCTGGCCGCCTCAGAAACGTTTTTTTAAGTGATTCTCGCAGGCGCCAGCGCTTAATCTCTTGGTGATTTCCCGAAAGCAGAACCTCAGGAACCGTATGTCCTCTAAAGTTTTGTGGCCGCGTGTACTGGGGGTATTCAATAAGCCCAGTGGAAAAACTTTCCCCCAACGTTGATTCACCCTTTCCCAAGACACCAGGTATCAGGCGACTAATAGCTTCTAAGATAACTAAAGCTGCTGCTTCCCCTCCACTGAGGATATAATCCCCGATGGAAATTTCCCGATCAACAAAACATCTAATCCTTTCATCTACCCCCTCATATCTCCCACATACCAGAATAATTTGCTGATACCTCGCTAACTCCTCTGCCAAACTTTGGTTAAAACGTTCTCCTTGAGGGGTTAACAGTATGGATTGAGAATTACTATGCCCATTCCTCGTTTTTTCAATTGCCTCCACTACGGGTTCTGGTTTTAACACCATACCTACCCCTCCCCCATAGGGATAGTCATCAGTCACATGATGTTTGTCTTTAGTATAATCTCGGATATTATGAAGGCGGATGGAAATTATACCCTTTTCCTGTGCCTTACCCAAAATGCTCTCATTTAAAGGAGATAAAAAAAAATCTGGAAAGAGAGTTATGATTTCAAAGGAAATCATTATCTAAAAAGCCCTATCTTATCTTCCGTCTCAACCCTCGATGATAAACACAATAATACACCTCTCCATCGTGACGCAGAAGCTGTCGTTTTTAAGATTACGCTTTCCCCAACGAGCGCTTCAGCAAAATCCAGAGGATCTGATCTGTGTTATTGAAGTTTTAAATGCAATAAAAATCCCCATCCTGGAGATTTATTCAATTATTTCAAGAACTGCCCTTTTGTTTATTTTAGTAGAGGCAGCGGCTAAAATAGTTCTCATAGCTCTAGCGGTTCTGCCCTGTTTTCCAATGACTTTCCCCAAATCTTCTTTGGCTACTTTTAGTTCAATGACCGAAGTCCGCTCTCCTACTACCTCAGTTACCTCAACTGCATCAGGATTATCAACCAGTGCCTTAGCTATATATGTAATCAAATCTTTCATCGCTTATAACCTCCACCCAACTAAAAAGATTCTCTTTTCCTTCGTGAAAACTACGCCGCCTTATTGTCCCTTAGGTCTTTCCATATCCCTTCTTTTTTTAACAAAGACACTACTGTAGCTGTGGGTTTTGCCCCCTTTTTTATCCAGAAAATGATCCGTTCTGGTTTTAGACGAACTTCTATCGGGCTGGTATGGGGATTATAAAACCCTAAAATTTCCAGAAAATGGCCGTCCCTTGGTGACCTCGAGTCTGTTGCTACTAAACGATAAAATGGTTTTTTCTTGCTTCCGATACGGGTTAAACGAATCTTCACCATATCCTATTTATCACCTCCTTCGTGAGAAGCAGTCAAACAATAAACTGCACCATGAAAATATTTAATGCCCGCTCAATAACCCTTTCGGGAAACCCTTGAATCCGGTCCTTTGAAATTGTTTTAGCATTTTACTCGCCATAGTATATCTTTTCAAGAGTTGATTTACATCCCTAACCTGAGTTCCACTTCCCAGGGCAATGCGCCGTCTCCGGCTTGCATTGATAATATGATGCGACCTCCTTTCTTCTTTAGTCATTGAATTTATTATTGCCTCAATTTTTACAAGTTCTTTTTCCTCAATGTTAAGGTCTTTAATTACCTTCGGATTGAAGCCAGGAATTAACCTCAAAATCTGTTCTAAAGCTCCCATTTTTTTTATCTGCTGGAGCTGGTCTAAAAAATCCTCCAACGTAAAGTTTCCCCTTTGGAGTTTTTTCTCCATTTCACGAGCTTTACGTTCATCCAGGGTGGCTTCCGCCTTTTCAATCAGGGTGAGGATATCTCCCATCCCTAATATTCGAGAAGCCATCCGATCCGGATAGCACACCTCCAGATCCTCCATTTTTTCTCCAATTCCGATAAACTTAATCGGTTTATGGGTCACCGTCTTTATTGACAAGGCAGCCCCTCCACGGGCATCGCCATCCATTTTGGTCAAGATTACTCCGGTAATATCCAGCACTTCATCAAATTTAAGGGCAACATTAACCGCCTCCTGACCAGTCATGGCATCAGCAAGAAATAAAATCTCCTTGGGATTGACTTTCTGTTTGATCTCTTTTAGCTCAGTCATTAAAGGCTCATCAATGTGCCATCGACCTGCGGTATCAATAAGAAAAGTATCATATTTACCATCCCGAGCTTCCTGCAAAGCCTTAAGACAAATGTCTACCGGGCCATCTCCTTTCTTGGGCAGATAAACCGGAATCCCCAGCGACTCTCCAATTTGGCGCAATTGTTCGATCGCCGCGGGGCGGGAAATATCCACCGGAACCAAAAAAGGACGACGTTTTCCTTTTGAAAGGTAAAGGGCTAATTTGCCTACTGTGGTGGTCTTTCCAGAGCCCTGCAGTCCCACAAACATCAACGGAACTGGTAAAGGGCCGGTTACGTTCAGCTCCGTTTTTTCTCCCCCCAGAAGCTTGGTCAACTCCTCATGCACAATCTTAACAACCTGTTGGGCCGGAGTAAAGCTTTCAAGAACCTCTTGCCCTACGGCTCTTTGCCTCAAGGCCTCAATAAAGTCTTTTACCACCTTAAAATTAACATCCGCTTCCAATAAAGCTAAACGAATTTCCCGTAAAACGTCCTTGATATTGTCCTCGGTCAGTTTTCCGCGCCCTCTAAGCTTTTTGAAAACTACTGCGAGCTTCTCACTCAGGCTATCAAACATGGTTAGGTCCGAAGTAAAGAAAGTAAAGAGATTAACTAATGAAAAACCTTGTGAAACATTATCCTGAAAGCAAAATTCCTCAATATTAACGTAAAGCAAAAAATACTGACGTTATTTTTATGATTTGTCAAGGAAATTTAAAAACTTGTCATTTAAAAACTCAGGAAACGATCAGTTGAAAGTGCGTTACATTTAGTTTAGATTGTTATTATTGTACACTAAAACGTGGTTACGGGTAAACAAATGATTGACAAATCATCCTCAAATATTAAAAAAATGAGATGGTAAAAAATACGGGAAAGTGATAATGCAACACCCCCCAAAAAATGTCTCTGGTAAGGAGGAATAGGTTTTGAATACAAAAGAAGAGAATACATCAACCCGGACAAGAAGTGATCACTTGCAGGAGATAATTTCTGAAAAAGAGTTTATAAAACTTGTACACAACGCAGCCGTGGATGTTCTGCGGATAAGCCTATTTTTGGCAGACGAAAAAAACGTGCAGAAATTTCTCAATAAGAAGTTATTTTATGTGATATCAGTGAATGCACGAAATTTAGAAGATTTTTTAGATGATCACCGGGCAATAAATAATCGGACCTGGCAGCATTTCCGTGAATTAGTGGCAACAGCTCGAAGTTTTGGGTTTATTGCTTTTTTAGTAGAACATATTGAGAAAAGTCATATTACCTCTCAAGATCAAAAACCCTTCAAGGATTACTTTGATAAAACCAAAACTATCAAGCGTTATCTCAGTCAAGTTTTGATTTTTATTTTCAAACTTATTCGTGAAGAAGCCCAGAGGCTCACCATTTCCTTCCCCCCGAGAGGCCTCGGTGAAAAGTACTATTATGATATCCCATCGAATAAAATCCTTCCGCAAAATCTGAGCGAAGAAGAAGTAAAAAACGAAAGAGAACACATTATCAAAATTTGTTCTGAATCACTCAACATAGTGAAAGAATTCGATGATCTTAAATGTGATCGTTTGTACTCTTCCCATGAGCTTTCCGGCATGATCCCTAACATAATTAACGAAGAAAAAATCCGGAGGTTCGAACTGTTTATCCACAACTTAGAATCCGTGTACGACACTTACGTAAAGGGCACCATACTTGAAGCTGATGACCCCCAGCTTAACCGATTAAGAACTCAAATTTCTATTGCGCTTCATCTCCTCGAAATTGCACGCGCCCTGACCCACTTTTATGAGCGTCACGAAAAAATAAACACGACCCTTACTCATGCAGTGACGGGTAATACGGTATTAAACTGTACTATAAATTGGGCCCTTTATCACAGCCATCAGATCATGCAATCAACAAGCGTCTTAGCCAACGAAATACTCAAAGAATACACTGCCACAGATTCAATTGAACTACCAGTGCCTAAGGAATTGGGCTTTCATCTTAGACCGTCTACCCTGGTGGCGAAAGTGGTAAATCATTATGGGTCAGAAGTTTCCATGATCGTGGGAGAGGATAGGTTTGACGCCAAGAGCGTGCTTAGCCTCACCTGGGCAGGAGGCAAAATCGCCCGTGAGAAGATTAAGAAGGTCACATTTGTTGGAGACAAAAGAGTGTTGGACGACCTGATGATCCTTGCCAGTGTGAATTACGGTGAAGACCATATGGGCAAAGATCTACCCTTACCAAAAGAATTGTCCTACCTTCGGTAAAGGGAGTGGTGCTATAACTGATTAGTATCGAATAAATCGATTAATTATTTCCATGTTCTTATCCGTGGCCCCTTGATGCTGTTTAATTACCTGGAAACCTTTTTCCCCCAATTGTTGAGCTTCATCTTTATTATTGAGGAGTCTCTGGGCTTGAAGAAGGAGATCCTTCTTTGTTTTCACTAAAATGCCTGCCCCTGAATCCCTTAACGTATGAGCAATCTCGGAAAAGTTTTGCATATATGGTCCAAAAACAACCGGTTTTTTATACACTAACGGTTCTAAAATATTATGGCCACCGACATTAACTAAGCTTCCTCCCACGAAAATGACGTCTCCTATGCCATAAATCATTGAAAGTTCTCCTATGGTATCCAGTAAGATCACCTGAGCGAAGCATGAGGATTTGTTTTTTATAAATTGGGTTCTCTTGACTAAAGTGAAACCTTTTCCTTTAATTAATTTTTCTACTTCTTGAAATCGCTCTGGATGACGGGGTGCCAGAATTAATACTAAACGGGGATAAGCCTGAATCAATTGTTGAAAAACATCCAGAATTACTTCTTCCTCACCTGGATGCGTACTTCCGGCAATAAAGACTTCATGGTTGGGGGTAAGGTTAAACTCTTCCAGGCATCTTATTTTCTCATCCAAGCTAACATCAGCACTCTTTTGATCAAACTTCATATTCCCGGTGAGTAACACCTTTTTGGGGTCAGCACCAACATCAATCACCCTTTGAAAGTCAATGGAGGATTGCATCCCAAAAGCAGAAACCTTATTGAAAACGTTTTTAAAAAAGCATCCAAAAAGTTTATATCGGCGACTGGACTCTAAAGAAATTCTACCGTTTACTATAACCGATGGAATTCCTCGGCGTTGAAGTGCCCAGAGAAAATTGGGCCAAATTTCGGTTTCAGTATGAATGAAGACACAGGGGTTGATAATACCAATTACCTTATCTACAACAAAAATGTAGTCGTAGGGGAAATAGATCACAAAGTCCGCTTCCGGTACCTTTTGCCGGGCAGTATAATTTCCGGTAGCAGTAATCGTGGAAAGAACAATTTTCAAGGTGGGATGCTCTGCTTTGATCTTTTTGATGATAGGTATTGACGCAGTTACTTCCCCTACGGAAACAGCATGGAGCCAAATAGGTCGGGAACCATTGAGTTTGTCTCTCACCTGTTTGGGAACGAATCCAATACGCTGCCAGAGGCCTTCGCGGTCTTTCCTGTTAATTCCAAGCGCCCCGACAATAATGGGTAACGCTAAAAAACTAACGAGGTTATAAAACAGATACCACATATTCCCATTATTATTCGTCTGGAGGAAGTTCCGGTGATCCAGCTTCAGGAGGTTCTTTCTCGGAAAAAAATTTAGGATCAATTTTTTCAATTTCCAACCGGACGTCCTCTAAATTTTTTCTTATTTTTTCAATATAGCTATTAGTGGGATAACGATCGATAACATCTTTAAGAAGGGTATAGCTTTCCACGAGATAGTTTTTTTTCAGTTCTGGGTCTTCACAATTTTTAGCCTGAAAAAATAATTGTCCAGCTTTAAGACGTCTAAATCGAGCGAAGTCATCGATCGCTAATTGTTTCCTCTTTTTTGCTTCAAACTCATAAGGTGTCCCCTGTAACTGGTCTAAAAGACCAATCGCCTCTTCATAATTTTCACTTTCCAGAAGGGTATCTACCTGTTCGAGCCTTTGTTGGGCAATTTCGTCTTTCCACCCGGCCTCTTTCTCAAGTAAATACTGTTCCTTTTCACGAACTAAGGCTAATTTTCCTCTGATGGGTAAGGGGTACTCTTCACCTGGAAAGGAGTTATTAACTGCCGTTATGATCTTTTGCGCCTCCATAAGTTGCGATTCTGCAATCTTTTTATCGATTGCTTGAAGCCGCTCGTCAAGATCCGCTACCACTCGGTTAATAAACTGGGAAAGGAACGTTTGAACCTCTTCCTGGCATGCGAAGTCAGGGCAATTCTTCTTGGCCTCTAAACATAAGAAATACACTTCAGAAAAATTCCCCTTCCCTTCATCAAAAAGGTTAATCGCCTGATCAATTTTATTTTTTACCATTAAATGTTGATTATCACCCCCAAGAAGGGCAGCTTTTCTCTTGGACCTATCATACCATTCCTCTTCGGCCTGATAATAAAGCGTTATTTTTTGAAAGATTTTTTGAGCACTATCAATCTGTCCTATAGTAATAAGCCATTCTCCGATTTCAAACCATAATGGGGCACTGTCACAGGTAACCAAAAAACCCTTTGCAAGCACCTGGGTTACGAACGCTATTGTCTCTTCAGTCCTGGCTAACTGAGCCAAAGCGAGAGCGTAATAGGCCTGGCGCTTAAGATCGCTTCCTTCTTCCGGGAGTTGACGGTAAAGCTCAATCACGGTATTAAAGTCCTTGTTCTGATAAGTATCCTCAATTTCCTCTTTGATCCTTTTCGTATCCATAGCAACAGAAGCTTTTTTCTCCCTTGTCTTTTCCAGCCATTTTAAGCCAGAGAGATACAAGTCAATAAGATTCATATAGATTACTTCCCGGGATAACGCCGTATCCGTTTGGTGCAACTGTAGCTGAAGGACTTTCATTCGTTTCAATACTTGTAAGATCTCGTTCTTTTGTCTAAGTGACTCTTCTCCCTCAGGCAAGAGACCTTTCCCCGACATTGCCTTATCCTCCACGATCTCAGATTGAAGAGCATTGATAAGGACATTCAGCCCCTCTTCCCACCTCACCATGCTCTTTTGGAGTTCTACCATCCGAGCTTTTTCCTGCAACGCTGCCTGATATTCCTTTTGGGTGATGGATGCCTCAGGAGGGAATACTACTGGCTTCCTGGGAGGATGATGGGTACATCCGGCGTAAAATAAAACGATAAGTAAAAAACCCATCCCGGTGCGGTTGCAATACATCCCCGGTCTTCCTTTCACTGCTATAGTTTTCAAAAAATGTGGTTATCAGGTTTCGTCACAATTGGAGCGAAAATCCTTTGGGGTTTAAAAAGCTTTCCTTCCCTTTGGCCATAAGAATATATTGTCGCCACTGGTTCTAAACCCTCCAGATACCTGTCCAACGACAACACCAAACCATTTCCTTCATCAACCGGAACAGCTATTGTCCCCGAAGGCTGAGATAACGATAAGTGATCTTCGGGAAGAAAAGCAAAGTCAATCGGATCAACTGCCTGCTGGAAAATCGGATTTTTCACCACCTCATTAGCCACATCAATCCAGATTGGCAAAGCTCCGGAAGCACCAAAAATGCGAATACGGCTGTTTTTCATCGGGGTATTATCATCATATCCCACATAGGTTGCTACGACAAAAGAATTTTTAATTGAAAAATCTGTCCCCTTTTCAGAAAAAGCAGGGATAAAACCAATATAGCTTGAGTTACTATATTCATTTGCGGTTCCCGTCTTTCCCAGTGTAGGAACAGTAACGATCAATTCCTTAGTTTTTATCCCCAAATCCACCTTTAATGTTACCGCATTTTTCGCTTTATTTCCGGTTCCATACTGGACAACATTTTTTAAAACCTCATTAACCATGGTAACAATACGGGGGTCCACGATCTGGGTCTCCTGGGGAATGTAACGATATAGTTCTGCTCCTTCCGCATCCGTAATCCGATCAATAACGAAGAAACTATCAGGTGAAAAGAAACTGTCGGCTGCATACCGCTTTCCTTCTGTAAGCGTCGCATAGGCTTGCAGAATTTCCAAAAGACTCACCGCATTTGGACCCAGGGGAAAGGAGAGGACTGGTTCGAGGTGGGTTTCAATACCCATTGTCTTACAGAGCTTAACCACATAAAGAAGACCCACCAAAATTCGATAATCCCTAATCTTCCAAAGGGTTGTCATGTCATAAGGATGGTGGCTTTTCAGTTTATTCAATTCATTGTCAATGGACTGATGAAGGTTTGATAATGCTAAAGAGCTAATCTCGCCTTCAATCAAAATTTCCTCGGAGGAAAGTGGAGAAAAAGTACTGGTCTGATGCTCTCCTTGAAAAAGTTCAAAGGCTTGATCAAAGCGTAAGGGAACAAACCCTTTGCCGCCTAAATCCTCTCCGCAAGCTATCACCGCCTGTCCGTCACAAAACCCGGTATAGAAGTGAGCAAGCAACCCAACAACAGTGGTGTAGTCGGGAACTGAAGCGTGGAAAACATTTTTTAGGTATTCCCATTCTTTTATCATCTGTAGGTTGAGGCGGTGGTAGCGAAGAAAATGTTTTCTAAGAAGTCGGTCCATGATTGCCAATTCTTCAACACTATCCTGGGTGAGAGTGGCACGAGACTCATCAAATCTGATCCCATAGTGGAGAAGCTTTAAGGCTTCTGCCTCTTTTGTCTTTCCCGCAAAAATGAGATCCGTGATCAGCTCCTCCTTAGCCGTCTGAAAACCTGCCTCTCGGAGATCTTTCTCAGTGACAATAATACCCCACGAGTCCCGGATGCGTCTCTGAAAATCGGAATAATTTTCTTGTCCCCGGGGTACTAAATCCACCAGTTGCGCAATTTTGTGGAATTGTGGAAAGGATAATTTGTCGCACAGGTGGTAGAGAAGCCAAACCGAAGCTACATTTTCCGACTTCACTCCTGCCCACGCTAAAGAAACGTTATCATACGGGCTTTCGTGATCAGGCCGGGGAAAGTAATATTGATTCTGAAAAACGAAAACATCACGCCTATTTTCCAGAGGATCCAGGGGATTCCATCCCAGTTGCAACGCAGCGGTATAGACGATGGGTTTAAAAATAGAACCCATTTGGCGCTTGCCATCCACCGCTCGATTAAAATAAATGTTATCAAACCCTCCCACCATAGCGAGTATTTTTCCTTTTTTCGCCACAATGAGGCCCCCTTCCAGCCTCGGTTTTTGCTCTAATTCTAAAAGCAACAAATCATCTTCCTGGGATTTCCCCTTCACATAAACATATACCAGGTCACCTACATTGACCTGGGAAAGCAGTTCCTTACCATCATTCAGAGAAGGAATCGCCCAGGTACCGCTTTTAAACTTCTTATAGGGAGTAACCACATTCATTAACCCCTCATGATCCACTTTACCTAACATATCTCCAACCCTGACCAGGAGCGCTGTTTTATCGCCCTCTTCACTCTTTCCTTCCACCTGGCCAAAAACAAATTGTCCTACTTCTGGCTCCTTAACCTCAGGAATTTCTATTTGAGCATAGCGAGATTGGATAGCGTTACGATCGTATCCATTGAGCATGGTTTCCAGTTGCGAGAGATGCTTTCGTAAAATGCGCACACTTGCGTTCTGTAAGTCTCGATTAATGGTGGTATATATTTTTATGCCGGATGTAGCAATATTGCTTATTCCGTGGGAAGCAAGGATTCCTTGGAATTTTTGCGACTGGAGCTGTTCCCGGATGTAATCCATGATCACATTGAGCTGGTAAAATACCCTACCCTCTTTAAACGGAATGGGGGCTTGCACCAGTTCCGTGTACGTGGCCGGAGAGATCATCCCCAGTTTTAACATATTATGTAACACATACTTTTTCCGGGCGTTAGCCCGGTTGAGTGTCTCACTTTTCCTTTCAGGGGTAGACTGGACTAAAGGGTTGTAGCGGTTGGGTGCCCGCACTGATCCGGCAATAAAGGCACATTCGAGCAGAGTCAACTTATCAACTGGTTTGTCAAAAAAATACTTAGCCGCTATTGCTAATCCTCTCCCGGTGCCACTCACATAAAACTGATTGGTAAAAAATTCGATTATTTCCTCTTTAGAATAGTGCGCCTCAAGCTTCAGGGCCTGCATGAGCTCCTTCACTTTGGTCGCAAGTGTTCTCCCGCTTCGTTTGAAAAGATTTTTTGCCGTTTGCTGAGTTAAGGTACTCCCTCCCTGAATAATTCTTCTGGCTTGGAAATTGACATAAGCAGCCCGTAAAATACTCAACATATCTATCCCATGATGCTTAAAGAACTTTTTGTCTTCCCCAGCAATAAGAGCGTTAACAAACTCTTTCGGAATATCCTCGTATTTAATATAAATGCGATGTTCATTTTCAAAAAAAACCCCGATTAAGCTCTTACCGTCGTCATAGTACACCGGCGTTTCCATTGATAATGACTTCACTATGGCCTCCCGAGAGAACTCTGGGCCGGGATGCTGGATAATAAAATAATGGTACATCCAGCCGAGAGTTCCTCCGATTACTACTCCGGTAAGAAGAAAAGCCCATACAACTATCCACTTTTTTCTCCACACCCAGCGGAAGAGAAACCAAGGAAAAAAGAGAATTCTTATTACTGTCTTCACCATAACTCAAGATAAGCCCACGCCATCTATTATTACTTCACAGTCCGGACACTTTCCCCCTTTTATGCGATCCTGAGCTATGCTAAATCCAAATCGTTCAAGAAGAAGGCTCCCACAGGAGTAACAATAGGTGTTCTCCCCTGCTTCACCCCGCACGTTACCTTCGTAAACGTAACGAAGTCCCACCTTACGTCCAATCTCCCGGGCCCTTTTCAACGTTTGCACTGGTGTGCGTGGTTGGTCATTAAGTTTATAGGTAGGGTAGTAGGCAGAAATATGCCAGGGAGTATCGGGCCCAAGGCTAACAATAAACTCTGCGATTTCATTGAATTCCCTATCCGAATCGTTATAGGTTGGGATCACCAGCGTGGTGATTTCTAACCAAATTCCCAGCTCTTTAAATAACCTAAGAGAGTCCAAAACCGGATTGAGTCTTGCTCCGCAGATGTTCCGGTAAAACTGATCAGAAAAGCTTTTGAGGTCTACATTTGCTCCATCCAACCAAGGATGAAGATGCTGGAGTGCCTCCGGCGTAATATACCCATTGGTAACAAAAACATTCTTGATGCTCGCTTCGTGAGCTAATACTGCAATGTCATAGGCATATTCATAAAAAATGTTTGGTTCGGTATAGGTATATGAAATCGAGGTGCATTGATAGGATCTTGCGGCTTCCACGATTTTCGGTGGGGGAACATATTCTCCAATAATTTCGTTCCGGTCCCGGGCTATCTGAGAAATACTGTAGTTCTGACAATGGTAACAACGAAAATTACACCCCACTGTGGCGATGGAAAAAGAATAGCTCCCCGGATAAAAGTGAAACAGAGGTTTTTTTTCGATGGGATCAATGTTCTGGGAGATGCACCGTCCATACACTAAACTATAAAGCGTTCCCCCTTGGTTCTCCCGCACTCCACAAATACCCCTTTTCCCTGCTTTGATAACACAGCGTTGATTACAAAGGGCACATTCCACTGCTCCGTCGTCTTTTTTTTGATAAAACATTGCCTCTTTCATCGTCATCCCTCATAACTAAGGTATAAGGCTACCTCTTCCCTGCCCCAACTGTTTGTTTTTGTTTCATCCTGCTTCTTTTTGAAAAGAATTGACCAAAAGGAACGCTATTCCCATTACCAAATAGCCAATAGAAAAATGAGGGGCAGTATTGATACCGTAAGGGAGAGCAGTAACATCATCCCGGTTTTCCCGCAACGCTAACTTACGAGCCTGCCAGGCATAGAAAACATTTCCAACGATAATGGAGATTGCGGCACCGGGAAGTATGGTACCAAAGACTTTAGCTGCCCCTATTCCGCAAACGTGCTGACAAAGCACTCCGATAACCATCAATTGCATCAGGTTATCAGTCATCAAACCGAAAAAACCATCAATGTCCTTCCTTACAAAAATAGGGAGTCTCTTCACGTTCCGTATCCTCTTGGTCAATGCTCCTTCATTACTATTGGAGAAACCTTTTAACACGGAATGCCAAGAACTGCAACAGTATGCTCAAGATAGATAAATATCCTTGACACCGTTTATCCCGTTCCTATACAATTTCATTTGACGTGAAAATTTAATCACCATGGAGAAAAGGTGGGTATGAGATGACACCTACAGTCACGGAAACACTCTTACAGTGTGAGCTTTTCGGAAAACTTACTGCGGAAGAAATCCAACCAATCGCCATGCTTTGCCAGCAAGAACATTATGAGGCTGGTGAAGCCATATATGTACAGGGAAATCGAGGAAATAAGATTTACATCATCGAGGATGGTCAAGTGACCTTAGAACGGTTAGTGGATTTGGGGGAACGAAAAGCTGCAGTAAAAATTGCAACCCTAAGCCGGGGAAGGGCGTTTGGCTGTTGGTCGGCGGTCTTAGGGGAATCTCGTAATTTCATGTCCTCGGCCGTAGGTAACCGAAAAACTCAGGTCGTCTCCATCGAATGCGCTGCCTTAAGGACTGCACTCCAAAATAACCTCCCGGCAGGGTTCAAGGTAATGGAAAGACTCGCTTTTATGCTCGGTGACCGGTTACATAATGTCTTCGGAGCACTGGAAAAACTATAGCTCGTTTCTATAATTTATTTCTTTGCGAATTTCTTTTGTAACTTCTTGTTCACAAAATCAGGCACCAGACCTTCTACTGACCCCCCCGCTATCACCACATCACGGATAATGCGCGAGCTCACATAAAACCATTTATATCCAGTCATCATAAAAATCGTCTCTACCTTGCGGTCTAAGCGGCGATTCATCAGGGCCATTTGAAACTCGTACTCAAAGTCTAAGACTGCCCTTAAACCCCGAAGCAATATGTGGGTGTTACATTGTAATAGATAATCAACCAGAAGTCCATCAAAACTATCAACAGTTACCCGGGGATTATCACCCACTGCCATTTTTACCATTTCCACCCGCTCCTTAAGGGTAAACATGTGCTTCTTACCAGGATTATAGCTAACTGCCACAATAATCCGGTCAACAATATTGAGTCCTCTCCGAATAAGATCCAGGTGCCCATTAGTAATGGGGTCAAATGATCCTGGGTAAACTGCAACCTTTTCCATAAGCCTCCCATTTTTAGTCATAAGCAAATAAAAAAAGAAACCTCGGTTTGTCCGTATTTTCGACGGTCATCTAAGACCAAATTCCCATAAGATGATTTAACCATCTCTTTTGATGAATGTTCCGCAATCACAATCCCATCGTTTGTTACAATATGCGCATCACTTATATTCAAAAGCGTTCTTCCCACCCAATTACCCTCATAAGGGGGATCTAAAAAGATTATTCTGAACTTGTCATCCCGGGATTGGAGAAGCTTTAACCCTTTGGTTACCGAAAGAGTGATTAACTCTACCCGATCTTCTATCTGGCAGGCACTAATATTTTTTCTTAAGAGTGAGATTATACGGGGGTTATCCTCAACAAAGACTGCCTTCCTCATCCCTCGGCTTAGCGCCTCGATCCCCATACTCCCGGTTCCCGCAAAAAGATCTAACACCGCCCCTTCAGGAAAAAAGGAGGTGAGAATATCAAATATGGCTTCTCTTATTTTTTCCGAGGTTGGGCGAATAACATTACCCTTATAAGTCTTTAATCTCCTTCCTTTTAATGCTCCACCAACTATCTTTAACAAGAAGCTCCTTTGGCGTCCTCCACAATGTATGTTTTTACTAAATCACCCACCTCAGAGGTGGTATAGCCCATCTGCCCGGCAGACAAACTCTTTAGATGATGCGCCAACACCCGCATTACCGCCTTTTCGACCCTCTGCCCGGCCTTCTCTTCCCCTAATTCTTCCAGCATCATCTGAACAGCTAAAATAGCGGCAATGGGGTTGATTACGTTTTTACCGGTGTATTTTGGTGCTGAACCTCCCATGGGTTCAAACATGGAAACCCCTTCGGGGTTTATGTTTCCCCCCGCCGCCACTCCCAACCCCCCTTGAATCATTGCCCCTAAATCAGTAATAATATCTCCGAACATGTTGTCGGTAACAATCACATCAAACCACTCCGGGTTTTTAACCATCCACATACAGGTTGCGTCAACATGAGCGTAATCCGTCGTGATATCTTCGTATTCTGGGGCCAATTCCCGAAACGTTCTTTCCCAAAGGTCAAACGCATAGGTTAACACATTGGTTTTGCCACAGAGTGTAAGTTTTTTCTCTTTATTCCGCTTGCGACAAAAGTTAAAAGCGTAACGAACGCAACGTTCCACCCCTTTGCGAGTATTGATGGATTCCTGAATCGCTACTTCATCCGGTGTTCCCTTTTTCAAGAATCCACCGCTCCCCGTATACAACCCCTCAGTATTTTCCCGAACCACCACAAAGTCAATGTCTTCAGGTCCTTTCCCCCTAAGAGGGGTCTCTACTCCGGGATAAAGTTTTACCGGCCGGAGGTTAATGTATTGATCCAACTCAAAACGAATGGTTAAAAGGATTCCCTTTTCTAAAATACCAGGTTTGACTTCCGGGTGACCAATGGCCCCCAGATAAATGGCGTTCATGTTACGCAGTTCTTCTGATACTGACGAGGGAAGAATCTCTCCCGTGCGAAGGTAGCGTCCTCCTCCCAGGTCATAGGAAACGAAGTCGAAATGAAAATTTTCTACTTCAGCTACTGTTCTTAGGATCTTAAGACCCTCGTTTACCACTTCCGGACCGGTTCCATCTCCTGGAATCACCGCAATCGTATAGTTTTTCACCGATCATCCCTTTGCAATTGTTTTTTCTGAGCATAGTTCATTAACCCACCACACGCTATCAGCTCCTGCATGAAGACAGGAATAGGATTGGCTTTGAAGGTCAGGTTGCGCGTGTGATTTGTAATCTCTCCTGAAGAGGCATCCACCTCTATTTCATCTCCTCCAAACGTATTATCCACTACCTCCGCTGATTCAAAAATGGGAAGACCCATATTAAAAGCATTACGAAAAAAAATGCGTGCGAAACTCTTTGCAATCACACAAGCAATGCCAGCAGCTTTAATCGCCAAGGGAGCATGCTCTCGGGAAGAGCCGCACCCGAAATTACGATCGGCCACGATTATATCCCCCGGTTTCATTTTTTGCGTAAACTGAGGGTCAGCATCCTCCATACAGTGTTTGGCTAATTCCTTGGGGTCCGAGGTGTTAAGATACCGGGCAGGAATAATCGCATCAGTATCAATATTAGTTCCGAATTTCCAAGCTTTTCCTCTAAATTTCACAAACGCTTCCTTTCTTGTTTTACTTTACAGCTCCTGAGGCCCTCCAATTCTTCCTAACACCGCCGAAGCCGAAGCCACTGCAGGTCCAGCAAGATACACTTCACTTTGTGGGTCTCCCATCCGACCAACAAAATTTCGATTTGTGGTTGCCACTGCCCGCTCCCCTCTGGCTAACACCCCCATATGCCCTCCCAGACAAGGACCACAGGTAGGAGGACTGATCACCGCCTTGCTCTCAAGAAATAGTTGAATAAGCCCTTCTTCTAACGCCTGTTTATAAATTGAGGGAGTAGCCGGTATGATAATCAGCCGAACATACGGGGCCTTTTTACGGCCTTTTAAAATGTTCGCCGCCACCCGGAGATCCTCAATTCGTCCGTTAGTGCAAGAGCCTATTACCACCTGATCTATAGGAATATTCCCAACCTCACTTAGGCTCCGAACATTAGAAGGGAGGTGGGGAAGGGCAACCTGGGGCTCCAGGGTGGAAATGTCATACTCCTTCACTTCCTCATATTCGGCATCAGGGTCACTTTCATAAAAAATGCACTCTCTGGTATTCCTGCCATTAACATACGCTTTAGTTTTCTCATCGGGAATAAAAATACCATTCTTAGCTCCCGCCTCGATGGCCATATTGGCCATCGTAAACCTCCCGGCCATGGAGAGTTGGGAAATCGCTTCGCCAGTAAATTCCATGGCTTTATAACGGGCACCCTCAACTCCGATGTCCCCAATGGTAAATAAAATCAAATCCTTTCCATCCACCCACTGAGGGAGGGTTCCTTTATAGACAAACTTTATGGTCGCAGGCACCCTAAACCATGCCTCTCCTGTCATCATGGCATATGCCACATCCGTACTGCCCACACCGGTGGCAAATGCCCCTAAGGCACCATACGTACAGGTATGACTATCAGCCCCGATAATCACATCCCCAGGGACCACTAACCCTTTCTCAGGTAACAAGACATGTTCAATTCCCACCTCCCCCTGCTCAAAATAATAGGTGAGTTCCTGTTCTCGGGCAAAGTCACGAAGAATCTTGCACTGTTCGGCCGAAAGAATATCCTTGTTAGGAGTGAAGTGGTCAGGAACAAGAATGATTTTTCGGCGATCAAAAACTTTCTTTCCCCCATACGTTCGAAATTCCTTAATGGCAATGGGAGCAGTGATATCATTCCCTAAGGCAATATCAATCCGCGTATTAATGATCTCACCCGGGGTTACCCGCCCTACCCCCGCATGATAAGCTAAAATTTTTTCCGTAATCGTCATCCCCATAATTATTTCACCCCAGTACTCAATTCCACCATTATCAGCCTCAACTTTTCATCTCCGGCAGAAAGCTCAAAACTGAAATCCCGGAAAGTTGTATAAGACACTTAATTCCGGTTATGATCTCCTGGAAATAATAAGTAACCGGCATTTCTTTCAATGCCTAAAAATGAGAGTTCTGCAAAAGTCATAAAATAGTGCGAGACGTTATGCTGAACTTGTTTCAGCATCTAATAAAATCAAGATGTTATGAGCTCCTGAAACGAGTTCGAGGTGACAGAAACGGACTTTTTCAAAGCTCTCAGAATATGTAAGGGAAGGTAGGTGAAATGTCAATATTTAATTTTTAGGCTTTTATGCTTTCTTCATTCTCCAGAGTATTTAACAAATTTCCTCATTCCTCAGAGTATTTAGCAGAGTAGAAAGGAGTATTTAGTAGCCATAAGCGACCCTCTGTTTCCATACATAGTTCTTTTGTAAGAATCTAATGACAAATGAAGATGTGACCCCTTACTTTCCTCTTTAGGAGTCTCTACCAATAAATGGTAATGGTTCCCCATGAGGCAGTAGGTGTGGAGGATGAGAGAAAACCGATTTACAGTTTTTTGCAGGTATTCGAGGAATTTCTCTTTGTCGCTCGGGCTTTTAAAAATTTTCTCCCCGGCGTTTCCCTGGTTAATTACATGGTAAAATGCTCCCGCATATTCTACCCGTAATGGCCTTGCCATTTGTTTTCGCTTCAAAGGAGAATTTAAAGTGAAAATTGTTGGCGAAAAATATATTAAGCCGAATAATTTAATACTACTCCGACAATTCATGTTTTATGTCATTCTGAACGACCGAAGGGAGTGAAGAATCTTCCCGTCCAGGGTCTCATTTGTGAGATTCCTCGTCGCTGCGCTCCTCGGAATGACAATGTGTCGGAGTAGTATTAAAATGTCAATATTTAATTTTTAAGATGTGACCCTCTATATCCCCC
>JAZDOO010000006.1:0-9727 GCA_043798555.1 Pseudomonadota bacterium
TGATTACGTTTTCACCCTCTTTCAGGAATGCTCGCAATTCCAGCGGAGCGTTTTTGAAAGGCAGGATTTTATCCATTGTGCCCGGCTTTTCAAGAAGAATCTGGAACACTAAGCGCCAGCCCTGGGTTACCCGGTTCTTAAAAAGCTGTTGCTCGATAAGCCTGGTCCGGTGGTCTACGGTCACCATGCCGGTTAATGGTTTATCAGGTGGAAGCGACTCCAGGTATCCTCCCGCAAAATCAATGATGAATTTTTTTGATCGCTCATCCCTGCCTTTAGCCGTCCGGGTGGAAACCACATGACCACCCGGTGGGCGGATTCCGTTCGGAAAATGCCAGCTCATGGTATAGGAATAGGATATCGGTTCTCCCTTTCCGGGCTGGCCCGCAGGGACCCAGAAGGCAATAATATTGTCGTTTATTTCAGTATCGCTGGGGATCTGGATCAGTTCTACGTGACCCTCGCCCCATTTACCGTGGGGAGTAACCCAGACGCTGGGTCGTAACTCATAGCGCGTCTCCAGATCCTGGTAGTTATTGAAATCCTGGTCGCGCTGGAGAAGTCCAAATCCAACTGGTTTAGGGGCATCGAATGAGTTGATCTGTAACATGCGCGGATTCTGGATCGGTCGCCATAGCCATTCGCCTGATCTGAAGGCAATCATGAGACCATCCGACTCGTGAACTTCGGGGCGAAAATCATCAGACAACCGGCAATTGGTATTTTCAGCATAAAAAAACATGCTGGTGAGCGGAGCTATGCCCAACTTGTCAATATCTTTACGCTTAAACAGCGTACTTTTAACCCCCATCACTGTTTCCTTACCCGGCTTTATTACGTATCTGTAGGCGCCAGTCACGCTCTCGCTGTCAAGAAGCGCATAAACCGTAATCTCAGTGGCATTGGGCGCCGGCTTCACAATCCAGAACTCTTTAAAATAAGGGAATTCCTCGCCGTGGCTTAAGCCCGTGTCAATGGCGAGACCACGAGCCGACATGCCGTATTGCTGTTTTTGGGCTACTCCGCGCAGGTAGCTCGCCCCCAGAAATACGGCAACTTCGTCGTAGTAGTCCTTGGTGTTTACGGGGTAATGTAAACGAAACCCGGCAAACCCCAGACCAGCGGGGATTCTGTCTTTAAAATCGTTTTTGCCATAATTAAACAAGTCGGTTGATAACGGGAGTGGTTTTATCCCTAAGCGATCCACGATGTTGATTTTTACCGTTCGGTTATACAGAGACCCCGGATGGAATAACTGCACGTTGAAAAGCACTTTCTCTTTTTTCCATAAGGCCTTTTCTGGTCTGAACCGGATGTCGCGCCACGAATCGTAGTCAATTTTCAACAAAAATTCCGGAACCTGCCCCTTAGGATCATGGTAAGGCTCCTTTGCAAGCTGCCTGGCCCTTACCTGGATAGTCTGAAAGGTAAATGCCGCTTTAACCTCAGGTGGAGAAAATACTTGCACCAGACCGCATCCCCAAAAGCCTGCCAAAAGAGAGGCTACTATTAAACTGCACCACCCCTTTTTTTCGTTAGGTTGCCTGACAGAACATCTAAAAAACCGTAAGAAATAATCCAGGTTCCAAAATCTCCATTTCATTTTTTACAATTGCTCCGTGTAATTCTTATCCAAATGAGGAACTTTTTGTATGAAAGTATCAAAACGAATTATAATACCTCATTATAAAAAAATTTCAAGAAAAATTAACCTAATAATTATTTATACCCAATGGTGGGTAAAAATTTAAAGGGCTGATCTGTCAACGCACCATACTCAGGAGTAAAATCTTATTTTTAACCGCAGACCAATATGATATTATAAACATTATGAGGTTTAAGGCAATTTTTGTTTTACTCATTATGGCGCTTTTATCTTTGTCGTTCACCATATCTGCCAATGAATCAGTCGGAAGAAACGAGGATCACCGACTGCTATTAATTATTCCCTTTGCCCCGGTTGAAAATAAATGGACCGTTGCCGATACGTTTACCATTTCCAACAATCGCACGCCATGAAATCTTCTAAGCCTCCTTTCATTTTGAAGTCCTTTGAAGGCCTTAAAGGTCTCCTCGAAAAGTGGTCTCTTACGCATCCTCATTTCCCAATTGATATCCCCCCGAATCCTGAAGTTAGACAAGACCCTGAACATGATGAAAAACTTTTTAAAGATGCTATGGCCGGTGTTCACCCAATCTCAAGAGATAACTGCAGGGAAAAAAGTCCTCTCATTACTCGACCAGATGTTCTAAAAAATGATGGGGATGCCGAAGTCTTAGTGCAGCTTGGAAATCTGATAACTAAGGGAGAGGGCTTTGTTGTAGCTAACACCCCGGAATATATAGAAGGAACCGGTTATAACGTTCATCCATGGATTGCCAAGCGCCTGCATCAGGGAGATTTTGCCATCGAGGCGTACATTGATCTTCACGGGCTCCAGGTAACAACTGCCAAGGAAGTTTTTGACCAATTTCTGAAAGAGTCAATCAGGACGGGGAAACGAGCAGTTTTGATCGTACATGGTCGTGGTCTTTGTTCACCATTAAAACCAGTCTTGAAAACAAAAGTGGTAGAGTGGCTGACCCGTAGCTTTTGGCGGAAGTGGGTGATCGCCTTTGCCAGTGCGCGGCCTTGTGACGGAGGTACAGGTGCAACCTACGCGCTCCTCCGGCAACGTCCCTTCACCAGACGTTTCAGAAAAAAGCCTAAGGCCAGAATGAGTAGCGAACCTTACGAGCCAAAATGCTAAAAAAATTTTGGTCTGGAAGTGAAACTATCGGTATAATTGGCGAGAAATAAGAAATTCAGAAAAGGAAGTTCTTCATGATAACAAAACAGAAAATAAAGCTGCTGAGCGAAGTAGCCTTAGGTGCTCTTGCTCCGGATGCTGTTATTACCAACGGAACCCTCTTCAATGTATTTACCAGAGAGTTTATCAAGGGACAATCCATCTGGATAAAAGACGGCATGATTGCTTATGTGGGACCTAACTATGATTCGTTAAAGGATCACAAGACTCGGGTCATAGATGCAGATGGTATGGTTCTACTTCCCGGCCTTATCGAAGGGCACACCCACATTGTTACCCGGTCAGGAATAGAAGAATTTGTAAAGTATGTTATCCCTACTGGCGTCACTACTGTTATTACCGAAACCATTGAGCTTGCAACTGTGGTGGGGAAAGACGGATTCGAGTATTTAGTGAGAGGACTTGAGGGGCAGCCGATACGTTTTTACTATACCGTATCTCCGCTTTGTGGTCTCATTCTTTCTGAGGAAATAAATGCTCCCTCACCTGAAGAACTCATGCCTTTGCTAACGAATTCCAAATGCCTTGGGGTAGGAGAGGTTTATTGGGGTAACCTGTTTTTAGAAGGCGATCAGGGAGCGAGGGTGAGAGAACTTGTTTCCCGCGCTCTTGCTCTTGGCAAGCGAGTCGAGGGGCACACAGCGGGTGCAAAGGGAAAAAGGCTTCAGGCTTATACCTGTTTTGGGGTCTCCTCCTGTCATGAACCTATTACTGAAGAGGAAGTGATGGAAAGGTTGAGGATTGGGTATTGGGTGATGGTTAGGGAGGGAGCCATAAGAAAAGAACTTAGTGCAATACAAAACATCTTCAAGAAGGATATTGACTTTAGAAGATTAATTTTGACCACTGACAGTATGGACCCTGAGGGATTAATGAGTGAAGGGTTTCTTGATGCTTCACTGAAAATGGCCTTGAAGCTTGGAGCCCCCCCTGAAGTAGCGTATCAAATGGTTACCATAAATGTTGCCGAGCATTTCCATCTCGATCATCTTATCGGGTCTCTTTCTCCTGGAAAGATGGCGGATATCGTTCTTATACCATCACCAGAAGCATTTTCTCCTCAGCTCGTGATGTGCGCTGGGGAGGTAATCTTCCGGGATGGTAGAACCATGGTAGAACCCAGAAGAGTAACCTTTCCTGATTATATGTATACTACCGTCAAGGTGCAGGGCTACCATTTTCCCTTGCTTCCCAAAAAGGGAAACGTAAGGGTAATTGAGCTGGTGACCAGGTTAGTTACCCAGGAGCGAATAGTAGATTTAGGAGACCCGGAAGAATCAAGGGATGTCATAATGATGCTTGCCTTAAATCGCTTGGGAAGTGGCGAGGCCTTCATGGGATTTCTTAAAGGATTCGGCCTTCAAAAAGGGGCATGTGGCTCCACTATGTGCTGGGATTCGGTGGATATGATACTCGTGGGGTGCGATACCCAATCCATGGAGACCGTCATTGGCAGATTGCGGGAAATAGGGGGTGGAGCAGTGTATGCCATAGGCGATGAGGTGGTGGCAGAATTTCCTGCTCCTCTCTGTGGGGTCATATCATTACAGCCAATGGAGATTATAAGAGATGACATAAAGCGGCTCGAAGAGGCAATGAGGGAACATGGCGTCAGATGGGAAAATCCCATCCTTACCTTAGACGTGCTTGGAACCGCTGCGATTCCGCATATAAGAATAACTCACGAGGGATATGTACGGTTAAAAGACCGGAAAATCCTTTCTTTGGAACCCTGACCGTTCTATGGGGAGTTTATTTCCCGGATAATCCTTCGATAAGAGCCAATACATTATGGCCCAGTACCTGATGATTATACCCCCCTTCTAAGATACCGAAACACCCCCCCTTACACCGTAGGGCTGCTTCCCGAACCCGGAGGCTAGGTTAAGGATGCTCCTTTTTGCGCCTGCTCGATCTTTGCCCAGGTATCACGTAAGGTTACTGTCCGGTTGAAGACAAGTTTTTCCGGAGAAGAATCAACCGCATCAACACAGAAATACCCCAACCGCTCAAACTGGTAGCGACTCCCCGGTTTTGCTCCTGCCAGACCTGGTTCAATTCGGCACGACGTGAGCGTTTCCAGCGATTTCGGATTCAAGGTAGAGGTAAAATCAGCACCCTCCTTTACATCTTCTGGATTTTCTTGAGTGAAAAGATGGTCGTAGAGCCGTACTTCCGCTTCGAGAGAATGGGCGGCTGAGACCCAGTGTATCGTTGCTTTTACCTGCCGATTGCTCTGGGCTGAGCCACTTTTTGTCTCCGGATCATACGTGCAGTGGAGTTCAATCACTTTGCCAGTCTCTTCATCCTTTACCACATCCACGCACCTGATAATGTATGCGTATCTCAAACGAACCTCTCGACCGGGTGCCAACCGGTAAAACTTTTTCGGTGGCTCCTCACGGAAATCATCCCGCTCAATGTAGAGTACACGTGAAAAAGGAACGTTCCGTGTCCCCATACTGGGATCCTCAGGATTATTCACCGCCTCCAATGCTTCCACCTGGCCGTCTGGATAGTTGTCAATCACCACCCGAAGGGGACGCAACACCGCCATCACCCGCGGAGCACGTTTATTTAAACCCTCCCGGACACAGTGCTCAAGCAGGGCAATACCCACGGTACTGTTACTCTTGGCTACCCCAATGCGCTCGCAAAAAATTTGGATTGCCTCAGGGGGGTAACCGCGTCTTCGCATCCCCGCAATGGTGGGCATACGCGGATCAGCCCATCCGGAAACATACCCTTCCTCAACCAAAGTCAAAAGCTTTCGTTTACTCATGACGGTATAGGTAAGATTGAGGCGGGCAAACTCAATTTGCTGAGGATGATGGGCCCCCAACTGGTCGAGAAACCAGTCATACAAGGGACGATGGTCTTCAAATTCCAGGGTGCAAATGGAATGCGTAATCCCTTCAATAGAATCTTCCAGACCGTGAGCCCAATCGTACATGGGATAGATGCACCAGTTGTCGCCAGTGCGGTGATGGGTGGCATGAAGGATACGGTACATTACCGGATCGCGCATATTCATGTTGGGAGACGCCATGTCAATTTTCGCCCGCAGAACCCGGGACCCGTCCTCAAATTCACCTACCCGCATACGCTTAAAAAGCTCCGCGTTCTCTTCCACGGAACGGTTGCGATAGGGGCTTTCTTTTCCGGGCTTCCATAAGGTGCCGCGGTAATCCCGGATTTGCTCAGCGTTCAGGTCATCCACGTAGGCCTTGCCAGCCTTAATGAGCTGCACCGCGTACTGGTACATCTGTTCAAAATAGTCAGAAGCATAGTAAAGACGATCTCTCCAGTCAAACCCGAGCCAGCGAACGTCTTCGATGATGGATTGAACGTATTCCTCTTCCTCTTTGACCGGGTTGGTATCATCAAACCGCAGATTGCAGAGCCCTCCATATTCTGCCGCCAGACCAAAATTAAGACAGATGGATTTTGCATGCCCAATATGGAGATACCCGTTCGGCTCCGGGGGAAAGCGGGTATGAACGCGACCATCGTTTTTATTGTTCCTTAAATCTTCCTCAATGATATTCTTAATAAAATTCGTGGAAGTGGTAGAATCAGTTGTAACCATATCTGCAGGTCCTTCCTGTTTTTAACCGCCTTGGACATTGTTTGATATTTTCATGGTGCCTTTTTCGACACGCTTAGTTCACAACATTATTTCCGGCAGCCTATACTCTTGAATTATATTTGTCAAAAAGGGGCCAATATAATTACAGATCAAAATCCTTTAAAAGACAAATACGACCCTTTGCCAGCAGGGTCATAGTCTTCTAAATCCTTACAGATACTTTCTTTAATGAGGAAATTTAATTTTCGTACTGCCTTTCTCATATCATACCCCAAAATGTAACCTTTTTTTATTACATAGAATTATTACCTCATAAAGCAAAAATTAAGGGAATTATTAATGTTCTGGTTGCACCCGATACTTGGTACAATAATGAAGTTTGAATAAAACATCCATTTTTGATACATTTTAATCTTATCTACAACACAGGAAAATTAGAAAGGAATACAAAAGAAATGGATCAGGTAAGAGTAAGGTTTGCTCCCTCACCTACAGGGTATCTCCATGTTGGTGGCGCCCGGACAGCGCTTTTTAACTGGCTATTTGCCCGCAAGCGCAATGGCACGTTCATCCTGCGAATCGAAGACACAGATGTAGAGCGGTCAACACCGGAATCAATGCAGGGAATCCTCGATGGCCTGAGATGGCTGGGAATAACATGGGATGAGGGGCCTTATTTCCAGTCAGAGAGAATCCGGTATCATAAAGAAGCGGCCCAGAAACTACTTAAAAGTGGCCACGCTTATAAGTGCTTCTGTACCAAAGAGGAACTTGAAACAAAAAGACAAAAGGCTCAAAAAGAAAAAGCCGATTTAAAATACGATGGCACCTGCAGAAACTTATCCCCTGAAGAAGCAAAAAAACGGGAAGAACAGGGAATACCGTACGTAGTGCGGTTTAAAACGCCATCGGGAGACGGTGCCGTCATTTTTGAGGACAAAGTGTACGGGCAGATTGAAAAGAAGTATGCTGACATTGAAGATTTTGTAATCCTGCGCTCGGACGGTAATCCCCTCTACGTTTTAAGCAATGCGATTGACGACGCCATGGACGAAATTACCCATGTAATTCGCGGACAGGATGGCCTTGCCAACACCCCCAAGCAGATCCTCATTTATAATGCCCTGGGATTTAAACTCCCCATTTTTGCCCATATGCCGCTCACCCTCGATACCAAAAAAGAAAAAATATCAAAGCGAAAACACGGCGAGGTGGTGACCATTGCTTATTACCAAGCGAGGGGCTTTCTCCCCTGGGCGCTCTGCAATTTTCTGGCCCTTCTCGGGTGGTCACCTTCAAGTGACCAGGAATTTTTTTCCCGGGAGGAGCTGATTGAAAAGTTTAGCCTCGAAGGCATATCGCGCCACAACTCCATTTTCAATTATCGGCCTGGGGGTGATCCCAAAAATTGGACCGACCTCAAGGCTATCTCCATGAACGCCCGCTACCTCAGTATGATGAGCCTGGATGAATTGATCCCTTATGTGCGGGAGGAACTGAAATCCGCCGACCTCTGGGACGAAGCCTATGACGGGGAAAAGAAAGCGTGGTTTAAAAGCACGATGGAACTCATTCGCACCCGCTTCCATACTCTCAAAGACTTTTCCACCAAGGGGAGACCTTACTTTTACGATGAAGTTACTTTTGAGGAGGATGCAGTAAACAAAAACTTAAAAAAAGACCCCGACCTTAAAACCTACCTTCCGGAACTTGCGGATACCTTAGAGAAGCTGGAAGTATTTGATACCATATCTATTGAAAATGCAGTAAGGGATTTTGCAGAAAGCCTTAACATCAAGGCAGGGCTCCTCATCAATGCCATGAGAACTGGTGTTACTGGTCAGTCAGCCGGGCCCGGCATTTTTGAGATCCTTTCAGCAGTGGGAAAGGAAAAAACGGTTGCCCGAATACGAAAAGCGGTGGGGTTAATCACGTAAGTGCTTTTTATCAGAGCTACTTTGCCTTGAGCCATGGTAATAACGCATGGCTTCGGGAAGATAGGACTTAATGTCTTCAATTCGGGATTCGGGAGCGGGGTGGGTAGATAAAAATTCCGGCGGCCGGGGTCCACCTTCCTTATTCATTCTCTCCCACAAAGCAATAGCTTCTTCGGGATTATATCCCGCCCGGGCCATTAATACCAGACCAATTCGATCTGCCTCTGACTCATGAAGGCGGCTGTAAGGAAGCAAAAAGCCAAGAGTTGCACTGGCACCGTATGCAGTCAAAAAGATTTGCCGAGTTTTGGCTGGCTGCTTTTGCAGGGCAACCGATAGAGCCATCCCTCCCAGTTGCACCAATAAGGCATCACTCATCCTTTCATTTCCATGTCCGGCTATGGCATGGGCGATTTCATGACCGAGTACCACAGCAAGGCCAGTCTCGCCCCGGGCTACCGGGAAAATACCAGTATACACCGCCACCTTTCCTCCCGGCATACACCAGGCATTTACCGTTTTATCGTCATTGATGACATTAAATTCCCATTGGTAATTTTTTAGTGTATCCCCTCGGCCTGATTCCACCAGGAATTCCTCAGTTGCCGCAGCAATTCTTCTTCCAGCGTTTTTCACCAGATGAACCTTTTTTCCTTCCCGCACAATCCTGGATTCCTTCAAGACTTGAGAATACTGCTGAAAGCTTAGGGCAAGTAATTCTGTTTCAGGAATAAGATTTAAACTTTTTCTTCCGGTAAGCGGGACGGTTGCACAAGCAATTACCAAAGCGAAAAGACAAAAAAGTATTATTGTCTTCCAACCATTGTAAAAAACATTATACCACCTGTTTACCTTCTTCCTCATGATCAATCTCCATTTACGCTTACGCTGCGGAATCGGTACATGGTTGCAATCATATAACCATTAAAGCTGCACATTGGTATTAGACTTTATAAAAAAATAAAAGAAAAAGTCAAACTAATTTAACTTCTTAAGACACTTGCAAACTTAAGAGTCATGGGGTATGATTCTTCACTAATAGCTGATGAACTGAAAAATCTAATGTAATCCTTGTATTATGGATAATAACTTCAAGAACAAAGAAATAAAATGTTGGAAACTGGCAGTATCGTAATTCTCAATCTGGAAAACCCCAAAGAAAAAATCCTCGGAAAACTCATCAGCATTTCGCCTTCCGGGATTGTGATCAAAGGCGTGAATGTAAACTCATTTAGCGAGTGGGTAAATCAGTTCAGTCAGCCCCGCGTGATCCCTGCGATTATTCCTACCACCATTTTTTTCCCCATGCATCGAGTGTTAAGTTGTTATCTCGATGAAGACATAGGTGAAGTCCCTTCCTTTAGTTCCCAGTTTATAGAGAAAACGGAGAA
>JAZDOO010000045.1:0-5004 GCA_043798555.1 Pseudomonadota bacterium
AATTTGGTCATGGCTGACGCTGATGTGGATGCCGCCGACCTTCATCTCCTCCTTGATCCCGCAATACAAAGACAGGAGCTTTTTTATGGTGGACGAAGCCCCATCTTAGACAAAAATAAATGTAACGAATGTGGCCTCTGCGTTGAGCACTGTCGGTTTGACGCAATCCATGACTTCACGATCGACCCTATCTCCTGCGAAGGTTGCGGTTTTTGCGCTCACGTGTGCCCACAAGAAGCCATCACCATGAAAGAGAAACTCTGCGGCCAGTGGTTCATTTCCCAAACCCGTTTTGGTCCTCTGGTTCATGCCCGCCTGGGCATTGCCGAGGAAAGTTCGGGAAAACTGGTTACCTTGGTGCGTCAGCAGGCTCGGCTGATTGCAGAAAATGAAAGAAAGGATCTTATTCTCATTGATGGTCCTCCGGGGATAGGATGCCCGGTTATTGCTGCTATCGGTGGTGTGGATCTGGTTTTGGTAGTAACCGAGCCAACCATTTCCGGAATTCATGACCTGGAGAGAGTGCTGGGGGTAGCACGGCATTTTAATGTTCCTGCTATGGTCTGTATCAATAAAATGGATATAAACCGGGAGAATGCTGAAAAAATAAAAAATTATTGTCAGAAAAACAGAATCGGTATCGCCGGAGAAATTTCCTACGATCCGATAGTCACCAAAGCCATGGTAGCAGGCAAAACAGTAGTCGAATTTAACGATGGTTTGATTTCTACGGAGATAAAGACGATTTGGAACAACGTTGAAACTTCTCTGAGGGGATAACGGGAGTTCTCCATTCTTGAATAAAATGATAATAAAATGGGGGCCTATGAAATTCGAAAAAAACGTAGGTAAAAAAGAAGGGTTGCTGAGGATTGTTGTTGGTATTCTCCTTTTATTGCTTATGATCGTGCTTGATGGTTGGTTAAGGTGGGTTAGTGGTCTGATAGGAATATCACTTATTGCCACTGCACTCGCTGGTACCTGACTCTGAAAGGGCCTTTTGCTGAAGGTCTTCAGCAAAAAATCCTGTAAATGGACAGCAGGTAACTCCTGATGGCACAGGCAAATATGCTTGTAACAGTGTTTAACCAAAAAGACTGAAAAACAATGGTTACCCTGAGAGAGGCTGAAAGGATAGAAGTTGTCACGCTGATAGACAATTATATTGATTGCCTCATTCCTTCAAGCCAAAATGTAAAAAGGAGTTTACACTACCGGGACGGGAAAATCGCACCTCCTCTGGTGGCAGAACACGGACTGTCTTTACTGGCCAGGGTATTTGACAATGGAACGTCCCATAGCCTTCTCCTCGATGCTGGCTGGTCAGAAACTGGAGCTCTCCATAACCTTAGAGAATTGGAGATAAACATTAACGAAATTGAAGGGGTAGTATTGAGCCATGGGCACATGGACCACTATGGGTCGTTAAAAAACATTTTGCAACTTCGCGAGGGAGCTATTCCCATCATCGTTCATCCTGATGTTTTTTTAAAAAATCGTTTTCTTGTACTTTCTAACGGGGGAAAAATAAGGCTTCCTATTCTTGACGAAAATGCTCTTCAAGAAGGAGGGGCTCAGATTATAAAAAACAAACCCCCTTATCTCCTGGTATCGGGATTAGTGCTGGTAACCGGAGAGATACCACGGTCAACTGACTTTGAAAAGGGAATGCCGAATGCTTACCTGGAAAGGGGTGGGAAAATCGAACCTGATGAAATTCTGGATGATCAAGGATTAGTGATTCACCTCAAAGGGAAAGGACTGGTTATCATTACCGGGTGTGCCCATTCCGGTATTATAAATACTGTTCGCTATGCCCAGAAAGTTACGGGTATTGATCAGGTGTACACAGTTATCGGCGGATTTCACTTAAGCGGAACGACCTTTGAACCAGTCATTCCCCGGACTTTAGAAGAAATAAAAAGGATCAATCCTGCTATCATCTCGCCCATGCATTGCACTGGCTGGAAGGCAACAATGGAAATAGCAAGGCAGATGCACCACCAGTTTGTGCTCAGCAGTGTAGGGACAACACTCAGTCTTTAACGATACACCGATACGTTGTAGGGGGGCTAAATGACGGATTCAGATGGTGAAAAGGAACTTTTTGAACAACTCCAGGCGGAAATCTTAGAAGATGCCCGAAAATATTACCCGGAAAAAGTGATCGAACGCTGGCTTAATCCTCGAAATGTGGGAAAAGTTGAAAATCCTCAGGGGATTGGGAGACAGACCGGCATTTGCGGCGATGTCATGGAGATATCGTTAAGGATTTTAAATGACAGGATAATCGAGGCAAAATTTCTCACCGAAGGTTGTGGTCCAACTCTTGCTGCCGGGAGTATGGCCACCGAACTGGCGATTAGAAAAACTGTTCAGGAAGCTTTTCAAATCAACCAGCAGGTAATCCTCAATAATTTAGGGGGGTTTCCAGAAGAAAGCGAACATTGTGCGCTGCTCGCCTCGGATACTCTAAAAGAAGCTTTGAGAGACTATGTCGCCAATAAGCGAGAGCCATGGAAACTAAGTTATAAAAAATAGACCCTCTCATTTCCTATCGTAAGCGCAGGGGAAGGATAAAGGATATAATGGTAGCGACTGAAATTCCCGGTAAAGGTATTGTGCAGATAAAAAATTTGCTTTTAGATCTCAACGGTACTATTGCAACCGATGGGGTAATCGCGCCAAAAATAAAGACAATGATAAATACACTCAGTCAAAAGCTTAGGATATTCATCTTATCGGCTGATACCCAAGGAAACCTGGAGAAGGCCACCAAAGGGATTAAAGGCGAAGTCATCAGAATTCCGGCACGAAACAGTACAAAGGGGAAAAAGGAATTCCTCCAACAAGTGGAACCTTCAAAAACAGCGGTTATCGGTAATGGATATAATGACCTCTTTATTTTAAAGGAAGCACGGTTAGGGATAGGGGTGATAGGTAGAGAAGGAGCTTCGGTGAGGGCCTTACTCAACTCTGATATTGTGGTTAGAGACATTTTTGATGCCTTGGATCTATTGATTCACCCCTTAAGGATTAAAGCAACGTTAAGGAGATAATAAGGGAGATCATGGTTAAAAAAAATTACTACAACATACTGGGCGTGGAAAAAGACGCCAGTGAGGAGGAAATTAAAAAGGCTTATCGAAAACTGGCTCTTTTACACCATCCAGACCGCAATAGCGGTAATGAAGATGCGGAAGAGAAATTTAAAGAGATAAGCGAGGCTTACGCGATTTTAAGTGACCGAAACAAACGGCTGACGTACGACTCCTATGGTCATACTAAATTTCAAAAAAAATACCCTTCGGAAGATATCCTGCACAACATCAATTTTCCTGATCTCTTACGAGAGTTATTTCGATTTGGTAAAGACCTTGAAGGCGTTTTCTTCTGTCAGGGTCGCGGTGGGAAAAGGGGTCGAAGGTGTGGGATGGGAGGATTTGGATGGTACTTTAATTCCATAAACCGGAGGAATTCTCGCTAAGATAGGAAGAACTCGCTACTTTCGGTTTAAGATTGTGAATGGGTATAAAGGGTTTTGAACACAATGAATAAAGAAGGCCTAACAAAGGAGTTGTTTGACCAGGCAGGGTTATGTGACCAGTGCAATCTTTGTGTTGATTCTTGCCCCACTTATAACGTGACAAAGAAGGAACTCTTCTCGCCTCCCCTTAGACTTAATGTGACAAAAAAACTTTATCAGGGAGAAGCCCTTTCCCCAGAAGAGATGGAGTCGGTATACAATTGTCCTCAATGCGGTCTCTGTGAAGTCATCTGTCCGCAAAACTTAAAAGTCTCAGAGATCATGAGTAAATGCCGCAGGGAGTTAGCAATAAGAGGACTTGGTCCCCTTGAGAAACATAACAAAGTTATTGAGGGGATTCTGAAAGTGGGAAACTCGGTGAATGGAGAACCGGATAAGCGCTGGGATTGGCTACCGGATGCCTTTCCTCGAAATGAATCGGATACTCTGTTTTATGTGGGATGCCTCCCCTCCTACCTGGTCCCAGAGAGTGCTTGTTCTTCATATCTGGTACTCAAAAAATTAGGAGTGGACTTCATGCTCCATAACGAGGAGGATTGTTGTGGGATTTACTTCTATAATACCGGGAGATGGGACTTAGCCGAGGAGAAGTTCGAAGAAAATCAAGAGAAGTTTAAGAAGCGTGGCATAAGAAGGATCATTACTAACTGTGCTGGTTGCTTTTATTGTTTCAAAAACTATTATCCGCAGATTTTAGGCAATCAGGACTTCGAGGTTCTTCACATTGCGCAACTACTTCCTTCCTTACTAAAAGAACGAGAAGCGACCATGACAGAAGTCAAGAGGCAAGTGACCTACCTTGATCCCTGCCGATTGGGAAGAAAGGAGGGGGTATATGATTCTCCTCGGCAAGCATTGGAATGGTGCGGGGTGGAAATAATGGATATGCCAGATAACAGAGAAAAAACGATTTGTTGTGGTGCTGGGGCAGGGATCAGATCGGTGTATCGGGATTTGTCGTTCAATATTGCCCTTCAAACCTTAAACCGAGCTCCAACGGAAACCATCGTTACCGCCTGTCCCTTCTGTTCCTTTAACTTAAGATACGCTTCCCGAAAGGAAGATAAAGGTAAGAACATAGTCTATCTAACTGATGTTATCTACCAGTCCTTATCTTAAAGACTGGAGAAGATCGCAAAATAAAGTCCATTTTCAAACAAGGCAAAAATTTACAAAAATATTCTATGGAAGCGAGAGTTGAAGCAGTCTGTCTTGGCAAGCTTAAAAGCCAGCCCAAACAGGAGCAACCAGAAATAACCCTCCATCCGGGAGTTGGGGTTATTGGGGATGCCCATGTTGATAAACTCGTAAAAAGTCCCCATTTGTCATCCTGAACGAAGTGAAGGATCTGTAACTTGCCTGCCTGTGCGTTGCACGCAGACAGGTTGATTTGATGAGATTCTTCGCTTTGCTCAGAATGACGGATCTCCAATATTTTGACTTTTTACGAAACCATC
>JAZDOO010000053.1:0-2510 GCA_043798555.1 Pseudomonadota bacterium
CCTTCCATGATCATGCTTACGACAAACGTAGCTTCTTTTGCATCCATCCCCAGCCTATCGTTTACGTTGTTGAGCATGATCACTGCACCAGGATCATAGATCCCCCAGTTCGGGCCGAAGCCCGCAAAGATCTCGTACTCCGGCTCTTCTCCCACAAATCCTTTGTAGATTCCCTTTTTGACCTGCACTGTATGGCAGTGGTGAAAGGTACACCCATGACATGACCGGGGTTTTGCCTTACACAATTTTTCCCTCACATACTCAGCTTCAAAGGCTTCTTCTCCCGGGAAAATATTGGTGGTTAGATTTTTCACCGGTACCCATCCCTTGGAGTGGTAAGGGATGAAAAATCCTATCGTTCCATAGTTAGCCACTGTTTTGCCCACCGGCGTGTTCTTTGCCTCTTCTCGCCATTGCTTAACGAGATCGAAGAATGACATGACATCTCCGCGGTCGATCGGGACTCCTTTACTACCGTGAACAACGATTGCCTTTAAGTTCTTAGAGCCCATGATGGCCCCCACACCACCGGAGGATGCCACATGCCCTCTGTCACTAACAATGCAGGCAAAACGCACCAGGTTCTCTCCTGCGGGCCCAATCGCTGCTAAACTGATCCGGTTCTCAATTTCGTCTTCTCCGTACTTTTTTCGGAGCAGGGTATCGGTTTCAAAGGTATCTTTTCCCATTATTCCTGAAGCATCCACCAGCTCAGCTTTTCCGTCTTCAATATGTAAATAAACCGGTCCATCAGAGCGCCCCTGGATGATAATTGCATCGTATCCCGCATACTTGAGCCGGGCTCCAAAAAAACCGTTCGCCTGGGCGGCTACGGCTAATCCGGTGAGGGTGTTTTTTGAAATAACTGCATACGTTCCCGATCCAGGCACGAGGGTCCCGGTAAGGGGACCGGTGGTAAAGATAATGCGATTCTCAGGAGAGTAAGGGTCGGTGCCTGGTTTTAATTCATCATACAGTAATCGAATCCCCAAACCAGTACCACCGATAAACTGGTAAAGGATATCAGGTGCTACTGAGTCTTCGGAAACTCTTCTCTCCGATAGATTGACCCGCAATACTTTTCCTGTATAACCACCCTTGGGAAACCCCATCATTATTTCTCCTAATCACCACATTGCTGGCTAATGAGAATTAGTCTTTCTTAATAGGCTTAGGTTAATGATCTTGAGGACTAAATCTTCATTATTCCTTAATTGAGCGAAAATAAATCGTCGCTTCTAACGATTCATATAATGAAAGGCTTTAGATAATTGTAAAGATCATTTAATAAAAATCCCCCTTAATCCCCCTTTATGAAAGGGGGAAACAAATGGAGTTCTCCCCTTTGATAAAGGGGAGTCAGAGGGGATTGTTAAAAGATTTTTGACTCAATTAAGGTTCTACTCTTTTAGTTCCCGGATAAACCCAATTGGTACCGTGGCTACTACCATCATGAGCGAAAAAATAATCCACGCATCATCATACGAACCGGTCGTATCCACAATGTATCCAAATAAGGGAGGCCCGAAGAGGACCCCGATAAAGACTATAGTGAGACTCGTTCCTATAGCCATTCCCTCGCGGCCTCTTCCGGCAAGTTCCGCGACCAAGGTGAGGTAGATTCCATTCCACCCGATGGCACAGGTTCCCAGAACGAACACCAGTACCCCCACACACCAAAAGGGAAAGCGAGGGGAGAGGAACAGGAACAAGAGACACAAAGCCGAAGATAAACTCCCGATGATCATGAGCACCACCTTTCTCCTGGCTCGAAAAAAGAAATCACTCATGGGCCCCCACCCTAATCTCCCTACCACCCCTCCTAAATGGGCAAGGGAGAGAAAATAACCGGCAGTAACGACCGGATACATAAGGGAATCTTTACAGAAAAGGAGAAGGTAGGTCTCCAGGGAGGATTGGAGGCTCACAAAGATCATCATCAGGCAACTCAAGAGCACGAGGTTCCGATCCTTAAACATCTCGCCCAAGGTGCGCAGGTTAATCGGCTCTCCATTATTGAGCTGTTTTTTCTGATCCGGTTCTCGATAAAAGAGAAGACATGGGAGAACTGAGAGCATAGATACAGCTCCTGAAATTACAAATGCTTTACGCCAGCCGAATGCGAGAGCCAAAGCTGGCAGCGTGGCAGCAGCTAATGCACCTCCCACCGGGAGTCCGGTTTGTTTCGCTCCCATTGCTGTCGCTCTCCCCTTTATGGGGAACCAGTCCATCACCGCCTTTCCGGTGGAAGGATTAATCGTGGCGTGACCCATACCGGCTAAAAGCAGGTAAGCACAAATCATAGTATAGGAATGGGCAAGAGAAATGGCGAGAATAAATGAGCCCAGAATCAATTGACCGGCAGCCATAGTCCAGTAGACTCCGATCCGGTCCACTAACCAGCCCATGGGAATGGAAAGAAAAAAGGCGCCCAGGAAAAAGACGGAGTTAAGCATCCCGATCTGGACGTGTTTGAGATGGAGATCATCCTGGAGAAACGGTGCTAAGGG
>JAZDOO010000110.1:0-12054 GCA_043798555.1 Pseudomonadota bacterium
ATAAACTCAACAAACCAAACGTTGACAAAACCATTTGAAGATGCTAAAAATAAATTTAAGAAATGGGCGATTAGCTCAGATGGATAGAGCGTTGGTCTCCGGAACCAAAGGCCGTGGGTTCGAACCCCGCATCGCCTACCAATAGAATCAATAACTTACAACACTTTTTACTTTTTCGATCATCCTTAACCATTAATTCCCACCATCATTCCCACCATGCCTTTAATATGGTGTATATGGTGGGTAATCCCCGGCGGTCTTGTCCTGGGTCCAAACCTTCACTAACATTGGGTAGAGGTCCCCTGGCATCCTCGCGCGCGGGGAAGAGGTGCGCACAGGCTGGGTTTGGGCCACTTAGGCAACCTGGCATCCTCGCGCGCGGGGAAGAGGTATTCAAATACCGCCTCTACCCCGCTCCTGGCGTGCATTATCCGCCTAAATTCAAGCCTTCTCCCCTTGGGTAGGGGTAGAAAAAAGGAGAAAGTGTCTCCCGCGCGTCTATATGATGCTGTGGAGAAGGTTCCGGGGTATGTTTGGCAGGGGTCAGGGAATAAAAAACCCTGGATTTCTCCAGGGGGGCATAAGGTTTATCTTCTCTGGGATAATAGACGACCTGCCAGCATCCGGAGCGGTATTCAAGGGACATTGGCACCGCACCCCATATTTTGTGGTCAATATCTCCTTGACACAAAAGTCCGTTCTGCTTATACTTCCCCCATCAAAAAGCCATGTCTTATCAAAAACGTATTGATGCTATTTTGACAGAAAAAAACCTTTCTTTTCCAAAGAAGAAATCTGACTTAGGTGAAAGTTTATACATGTGAAAAACCGATAACCATTCACTTTAGGCGAAAAGGGGCGTGGTGGCCTTATGGGAAAACGCATTGAAATTAAGTTAGATTTTGAGGATTCGACAAAAACCACTGGTAAATATCTTGTATTTGACATAGAAACAACCGGGCTTCCAATAAATAAACATGCTCCCCCTGACGACTTTAAAAACTGGCCTTATGTTGTTCAAATCGCATGGCTTTTGTTTGACGATGAGCACAAACTTATTGAGCATAACAATTTCTATTTAAAGCAGTCGGTAGTAATACCAGCCGATGCAACAAACATACACGGAATTACTACGGCAATGATGCTTGAACAAGGCATAGAGCCTTCAAATGTATATGCCAATTTCAAGAAGGCCATCGATAATACCGAATATCTTATTTCCCATAATATAGATTTTGATATTCCAATAGTGCATTGTGATTTCTTAAGAAATGGCATGCAATGGGATTTTCCTAATAATAGAATGTTCTGCACTATGAAAACAGGGACAATATTTTGTAAAATTCCACCACAACGTAACGGTGAATATAAATGGCCTACACTTACAGAGCTTTACCAAAAGTGTTTTTATCCGGGCTATTCAATGAGAATTTTTCCGGATGCTACTTCAACAAGTAACGTGCATAGCGCTAATAATGACGCTGCTATGACGGCCCAATGTTTTTTTAAATTAAAAGACCTTGGATTTTTCAAAGAGCTTAAAACTAAGACAACAGCGAATAGTTTATCTGCTGAACAAATTGAAGATAATTTTGAAGACCTTCACAAAATTGATGGTGAATATATGAGTAATGACTTCACCCAGCATATAGCTAAAATCAGGCATCTCGGACTTGAGACTTCCCGTGTATTAAAGGACGATAGCGAGTATTTGCTTGATAAAAAGGTTGCAGCCCAATTTAAAAAGTGGGATGAGCAGTGGGCGAAAATTTCTCTCAAGAAAAAATCACAAGCAGACAAAGAAGCAAGTTTAAAAACTGCGGAAGAACGAACACTAGATGCGCAAGAAAAACAAAAACAAATTGAAGACTTGCTTATTTATGCTATTAACATTGACAATGCGGTAAATTGGGATTCACTTAAAGACACGAAAGAATTTAAAGTTCCAAATCCAAAATATATTTTGGAAAGAAGACTTAGCATCATAGTACCGCCAGCACCACCAACTTTTAGAGAGCTACCCAAGGAGCCAGACTTTGGACTTTACAAACCTCAACTTTCTTTTGCTGACAAAATTATCAAATCGCTAAAAGAGAAAAAAATTAAGCAAGCAGAAACTCTTTATCAAGAGGCAATGAACGCTTGGAAAAAGTCAATTGATGAAACAAATTCGTTCAACTCCAATCTTAAAGAGCAGCACGAACAAAAACTAAAAGAAGTTGAAGAACAAAAACAGACAGTTAATAAACGCTTTGACGCACTCGAAAGAGATTGGGAAAGGGAAAAGGAAGCATACAACGACAGTCAAAAGGAACATAACGAAACAAGTGAGAAACTAAAAGGAAATTACTTTAACAAAAATGCAGAAGCAGTAATTCAATATTGTGAAATGGTTCTCAACAATTCACAATATCCAGAAACATTCCCAAAGGACTTTGATTTAGATTACAATTCCGACAGCAAACTTTTAATAGTTGAGTATGTTCTCCCTGCTCCTGATGATTTACCAACGCTGACAGATTTTAAATACATCGCAGCAAAAAAAGAATTGAAAGAATCGTTCCTCTCAGAAACACAAATATCAAAAATTTACGACTCTGCAATTTACAAAATAACTCTAAGGACATTGCACGAACTATTTGAAGCAGACAAAGCAGAAGCATTAGAAGTAATCATTCTAAATGGTTGGGTTAATGCAATCAACAAAGCAACGGGAAAGAAAGTCAGCAACTGTATTGTAACTATTCAAGCAAGGAAAGCAGAGTTCAATGAAATTGAATTATCGAATGTTGACGCGAAAACTTGTTTCAAAAATCTCAAAGGAATTGGAAGCAGTAAGTTAAGCAGCATTACAGCAGTTCAACCAATTGCGCAAATTAACAAGAATAACAAACGCTTTATTCCATCTCACGAAGTTGCGAATCAACTTAACGAAGTCGAAAAGAACGGAACGTAGTTCAAAATGATTAAAATCAAAAGAAAATAAGTAAAGCTCCACGCCCACAGGGCGGCGACTATGTCCGGCGCGATGCCCTTGTCCTTCGTCAGCCAGTCCAGGGCGCGACCGTCCACAGGGCGACAGGCTATCAGGAAGGCTTCATAAACGGCGGGATCAGGTGCGGACCCCGTGACCTTGACAGGATCGGCGGCGGCGACCTTACAGGATGCTCCAGGTTGAACGATCCCGGCCCGGCCCTTGTCTTGATACCCCCCCCGGCGGCGACCAGGTGAAGGGATGCCCGTTTCCCTTTCCAGCCATGCGACAGCGGACGGAAAGTCCATATTTCCGGCGACCTCGATCAGCTTCAGCAGATCGCCCTTTTCCCCGCACTTATGACAGGTGAAGCCCTTGTCTCGGACGGACAGGTCCGGCGTCTTTCCCCCTTGCGGTTGACATAGGGGACAAAAGAAGCGGCTTCCCCGACCTTGAAGGCCCAGGGCGACGGCGACCCGTTGCGGATCAGCGGCGACCTTCAGCGCGGCGAGGTGGTCATGGTCAGTCATTTAATCTTCTTCCTGCCCGTCAAATTCTATCCGTTCCGGTTCCATTGCTTCAGGATGCCCGTCCAGCCACTTCTTTTCCGATGCCGTCAAGAGTCCATGCCGTTCAAGGAAAGCGGCTTCACTCTCGAAGACGGGCGGATCGTTCGGGTCAATCGCCTTGCCTTTAAAATCGCCTTCTTTGAAATACCCGGACCCAGGCGGCCACTTTTGATTGGTTTTATTCCCGTGAATGTCCACGGATCGGCCATTGTAATAATCTTCCTCGGATTTAGAGACCCAGCTTTCAGGGATTCCCTTGTCAAAATAGGGAACGTAAGCTAAGACCTCATAGCTAGGCGTTCCGGTCCCGCCTATCCGTTGCCGTGGTTCAGGCTTCGTTCCGTCAAACCATGCGTCAAATTTTCTTTCCCAGCGCGGCGCGTCAATTTCCCACCATGCCCAGCAGCGCGTCCCCGGATACTTCTTTATCCAGGCGGCCATGACCTCTTCCCGCACTTCTTCCCATGCCGGCTTCCACTTGACCCCGTCCCGTCCGCGTTGAAATAATTCCACCTTCAGATGTTCACAAGGCGGACCGCCTTCGCTCGTTCCATACTGAAGGAAGTATATTTCCGCCGGATCAATGGCAGGGTTCTTTATGCTTCTGGTCCGCTTATTTCGATTCGTCGGCATAGATTGACCCTCCTTTTATTTTCCGCCCGGCCTTCCGGGACCGTCCCGCAGCGGTTCAATGTCCATGTTCAGTTGCTTCAGCGCGGCCAGCCATTGCGACCTTGCGTCCCGTTCACAGACCAGCAGCGGATGAGGCTTTGAAGCCCCGAAGCGATCCGTGATCGTCAGCCCTTCCTTGTCTATTGCCACCCTTGCGCCCGTGGCGCGGTCATAGGCTTCCAGACCAGTCTTTAGGATCGCCAGTCCCCCGGCGTCGGCAATTCCATATTCGGTTGTCAATTCCTTCCAGATCAGCTTCGCTTCTTTCGACAGATGACCCGGACAGCTTTTGAGTTTCATAATAGGGACCTCCAAATTTTTTAAAGGAAAACCTTAATTTCATGTTCGTTGCATGAACCATCCGGTTTTTTCCCAAGCCGCGCCAGACATCCATGCCACCCGGGTAGATTGTCTTCATAGCACCGCTCGAGCCGCCTCTTCATCAATTTAACTTCTCCTGTCCAGCTCGGTGTCCATCTTGTCCTCCTATTTTTCCCCCCTAAAAATTCAGTTTTTTTGGCTCCGTTTTTCATCCTTTTTTCGAGTTAACCAGTGCTTAATTTTGGGTAGCCAAAAAAATGTTTAGTTAACAACTTTTTTTAGTTAACTCCTTGGTTAACTTTTGGGTCGAATTATAATAAAATCAAATAGTTAATTAAAAAAAGTGGTTAACAACAACGGTTAACAAAGGAGTTTGTTAACCAGTTAACCCTACCTAATAGGGTTAACGGTTAACTCCCGACCCTTTTAAGTTAACCACCATCAATTTTTACCTCGCCGAATTCTGCTTCGCCGGCATCTGTAAACTTAACCTTTTTTCCATCTTCATCTATTAAAAACCCGTCCTGAATGGCCTTCTTTTTCACCATAGAAATATAGGCCGGGCTGACCTTCAAGCTTCCCGCGATTTCTTTATTTGACATCCCTTTTCCTAACATGGCGATAGCCATTCTTTTGTTTACGTTTCCTTTAGTCTCTACCGTCCAGGTCAACCCGTCACCCATTGGTAAGGGAATTATTTTGAAACGGAAAGGCATCGCTTCTTCGCCAAAAATGGATCTGGCCTTTGTAAAGGTAGCGTCAAATTCACAACCGCTGTTTTCGTCGCTTGATTCCGTGATTCGGGACAATCGTAAAGAGACGTCCAAGGAGTCTTCCCGCCCGGAGGTTCCTCTCTGGTCCCCGCTTTTCCCGGCATGATGTATAAGGATAACGGCCACGCCTAAAAATCTTAAAGACAATAGCCAATCATTAATCTGGCCCCATTCCTGGATTGAGGATTCGTCAATTCCCGGAGTCAAAGCGGCAAGGTTATCTAAAATTAGTACCTTATGATAACTATGTTTAAGATAAGAATAAATCGCTTCGCGCCATTCTCGATTGATTAAATTAATTCGTGGCCATCCCTCTCTTTCCATCCATTCGCCGCTTAGGATCGTAAGGGGTGCAATCGGATCGGGCAGGCCAGTTGTAAGTTTTCTTAATCGGTCCTGATACTCTTCGCTCGACATTTCTGCATCTATGAAAAGTACGCCCGCCGGGGATTCCGGTTCCCATTTTCCGATGGGGACGTTATAAGTAATTGCGATTGCGATTGAAGTCGCCAGCATCGTTTTACCTACGCCGCGCAAGGAATAAATGAGGATAAGTGATCCGGGTTTCAATAAAGGTTTTAAAATATAGGGCCGTGCGGGGATTTCTTTTTTGAGAAAATCCCTTGCCTGCAAACAGCATTTTTCAAGCGCAAGTACCAGCCCTTCTTCCTTTACCGCCGCAGATCTGAAAATTCTGTCATCTAAAGTGAGAAGTTCAAGTTGGGAAAATGCCTCAACACTATGAGTGCATAAATAACTGTCCAATTTTGAATCATCCGGTAAACGGACCACCCTTACTTTGGCCCCTTTTTTTTCAAGAAGGGATCCCAGCCGGAAAACAGCATGGCAAACGGATGGATTTTTCTGAAAATCGCCGTCGGGTATAATTTCTACTTCCTTAATAGTCCAATCAATCTGCACAAGCGCATCGATTAACTGAGGCAACCCCATTTCGTCTTTGAAGGCAAAATTCCAAATACCCCCTAAGCCGCAAACATTTAAACCTTCCTGGCTTCCTTTGAGACTTTTTTTCTCTCCCTCACTTATCCTGATGACAGGAGAATTCGAGTCGAAACCCGGAGGTGAGTAAAGGAAAATAGGCGATCCCGGGGCTTGATAATATTTTCTCGGCTTTTCGTCCTTCGATGAAAGTTTACATGGTGGAAAAAGCTTATATCTCTGGAAATTGCATCCGGGGTAGGGAATCGCCATAAGGCTGTTTACCGCACTTCCATTCCGGCCCGCGAGAATTTTGCCTATGTCTGAAGGGACAACAGAATAGATCCCGCTTGCCTGTATCGTTTCGGGGGTAAGCCCGCTTTTTTGTAAATCCATTAAATGTTCCGGCGAAAGTTCGTTTTGCATCGCTCTTCCTATCTAAGAGTAGGGCGGGGTGCCGAGATAGGCGACACCCCTTTAAGGCCGGCAGGCCACCCTCCAAAAATTGTTAAAATGGTACGTCCGTTTCCCTTTCGGATTCTGCTTCCCAATCCGGGCAATAGGCCGGTTGGGGCGGGTTTTCCGTTTTCACTACCTGCGGAGGAGAATTTTCAGGAGTGGGAGGGACAAATTGAAAATCAAGTATCGTAAATTTCTGATTTTCACGGTTCACTACTGCTCGCGTTTTCATCGTCGTAATAATTTCTGAAGGTACAAGTCGTAAAGCTTGTAATCGGCGCATGTAACGCGAAATTGCGTGTGAAGATGAAGACGCAAGAGAAAGACCCATAATTTCTCCATCGCCTAACAATATTTTAATGTCTGTTCTCAGCTCGAATCCCTCGGGCTCGTCTTCTAATTTTGTAAAGGGTATTTTTTCCGGGGGTTCGCCGATGAGCCACTTAATCCAATAAGGATGGATATCTAAAATTTTGCCAGTTAGTTCACTGGTTAGAAACTCGTGTCCATCCATGAATCCGGCTTCGCTAATTTTGAGCCACTTGACGTCATCATCGGAAATAGAAATTACTCTTTCTATGCTTTCATCAGTGAGTCTAACGGGAACCATCCCCTTGTCCGTTCTAATTAATGCCTGTTCCATCTTTTTTCTCCTTTCTTTTTTGCTTTTTTATTTTGCTTTTTGCTTTTTTCCCCTTAACTTTTTTGCTTTTTTACCTCCTTCCTTCTCGGCCCGATTTCCGCCTCTGCCTGGTCATTTCTGGGCCTCTGGCTCGATGTGGACGCCTTCCATAAACTTGATGACAGCCTCGCGCGGGTATCTGATTGCTCTTCCGCCTGGGCGTACATACGCCGGGCCTTTGCCCATAAACCGCCAATTTCGCAAGGTCGGCAAGGCAAAACCAGTGATCTGGGAAACTTCGGTTTCCTTGAGATACTCCGGGAATCCCTGTTGCACTTTTTTCCCCCTCCTTCTTAGTTTTATCAACCTGCTCTTACCTATGGAAATAGCCGGAATAAAGGAGGGGCTTATTCCGTAGAAACAAAAAAGCCCCGGACATAGCCAGGGCTTTGAATTGCGGGGATTTTAATGTTTATCTATTGCTTGTCAGAAGTCTTTTTCCTATTTTTTCTTCCATCTGCCGAATAGCGGATATTGTCCATATATTCAATCGTTTTAAGACTTTTTTCTCTACCTGCAATTTTAAAATATTCCTGGCAGGGAATCCATTCACCACTCTTTTTATAACAAACAGCGCCATGTGGACATTCTGAACATAATTGGTCCGCGTCTCTGCGTTTTTCTTCCGTGGTATATTTCGACTTTGGGTCATAAGGTTTCCCGTTTATTTTTTCATAAGCCTGATACCATTGACTTTTAACCGTTGAAAGTGGACGTTTAACTTTTCTCGATATTCGTGGGAAAGTCTTTTGCCAGGGTTGTTGACCTGCCTGATCGTAAAGGTCCCATACTTCGAGAAGATCATCGACGATGGGAAGCCATTTGAACCGCTTTTGCGGAATATCTTCTAAACCTAACCCTGTTTTATCTTGGTGCTGTTTAACGAGTTCGGCAACCTCATCACGGATTACTTCTTTCGTACGGCTCAGGTCGATTCCAACCAGTAAATATTTTGAAGGCTGTCCGTTGGTCAGTTCACTAAAGATTTCCCGCGCATTCCGGCAAAGATAATCAAGGAATTTTGCGTTCAGGGCATCTTTGGTCAGGAAAAAAACATCTTCTCCACCATGAGCCATGGCTTGATATCCATGATCCATTACGAACCGCATAAAGTGCCAACCTGTATTAGCCGCGGGCAGAGTTTCGATTTCCGTGAGTATTTCTTTGTAATCTTTATCGAACAGACATTCTTGCAACAAAAAGTCCCATGCTTCCTTAATTTTCTGGTTATTCCCGGAATAGGATGCCAAATGGGTCGTAAATATATCGCGTTTTTTTTCGTTTCGAGAGAATACCTTTCTTAATTCCTGAAGTTTTTCTGCGTTGCGCTTTAAAAATTCTAACCGTGCTCGGTTCAGTTCTGCTGTCTGTTCCTTTGGATTAATTTTCTTTGCCATCGCCTTTTCCTCTCAAAGCATCCTTTGCAATCAACGCTTGATTTACAAGGTTGCCGACTAAATTGGACGCCCTTCTTAAAGATTCGTCCCTCAGATGAGCATATCGCTGCGTGGTCCCTGGGTCTTTGTGAGTAAGTAAATGCTGGAGAGTGTATAAATCCACCTCCCCCGATGATGCCAGCATCGAAGCGAATGTATGCCGTAACCCATGAAGCGGCCTGAAATCATCCGGGAGCCCAGCATCCCGTTTAATCCGATTAACTGCCCTTCTGACTTCCGCCCGTTGATTGCCGTTCAATCCTGGGAAAATATATGGTGAATCGGTTTGAGGCTGTCTTTGAAATACCTTCGCAGTTTCCGGGTTCAACGGGATAACTTGATCTCGGCCCCCTTTGGGGTTTCTGATATGGATAAATCCGCGTTTAAAATCTACATCGTTCCAAGTAAGGCGAAAAAGCTCCCCCCTTCGCAGGCCGGAGAAAAGGGCAACTTTCATCATGGCCCCGCCGGGATTTTCCGGTTCGGAGTCAATCACTTCGAGGAGCCTTGAAATTTGTTTCGGAGTGAGAAATTCTGTTACTGTGTTATTCACCTGGGGAAATTCAATCGCAAAGGAAAGAGGCTGTGAGAGATTTTTTTTGACTCCCCATCTCACAATTCGCCGGAGAAGCGATAAAGCCAGCTTGCAGGTCTGGGGAGATTTCGTTTTAAGGATTTCATTTTTGATATGATCAACTTCAAGAGGAGTAATCTCCTGGGGTTCTTTGTCGGCAAGTACTTCAATGTGCTTGAAGTGGCTCCGATCCTGGGGAAGTCCTTTTAAATGGGGATTCGAGGCTTGCCATTCATCAAATAATTTGCCAATCGTCCACCGCTGTTTAGGGATCTCCCTTTCAACTTCCCGCCGTTCCTTATTGCTAAGATCTCCCTGGATACGCCGCACCCTTAAACCTGCGGCCTTTGCAGGGGTCATGGCATCTTGGTATTGACGCCCGCCCTTCTCTTCAATCGCCTTGCCAGCCTTTCTGTATTTGACGTAGTAGATTTTTTCTGGTTTCCCGGAACCCACGGCTCTTCCCCAAAGGAAAAAAACTCCGGGGTATGGTGTCGGATGTCTTTTCATGGTTGGCATATTTCCCCCCTCCTATTCCCCCCGCATTTTCCCCAAAAGTATTCCCACCACCTGTTTTATCATTCCCACCACCCGATTAACTTTCACCCTTGCTAAATGGGGCTTTGGTTATTCGTAAGGCGCCCGTACACCGAAAAAATAAACCAAAGGCTATCTATTCCCACCACTATTCCCACCATGCTTTATAGATTACAAAGTTAATAGAAGTATGTCAAGGGAAAAATAAGGGAAAAGGAAAGCCTTTACTGACAAGGGTTTTCAGTGATTAATAGAAAAGATTAGAAATTAAGGTAAACTGAAGGAAAACCCTAAAAACTTGTCTCCGGAACCAAAGGCCGTGGGTTCGAACCCCGCATCGCCTACCACCAAATTCAGATTCTTTAAATATCTTCCCGCATTTATTCCCTAATTTCCCGTTGAATCTTTCTTCATAATTTAGTATATTCCCTGTCGATCCTTCCATAAATATTCTCGTACTTTGAAACCTTTGACTTAATCCCCTCAGGGGAGAAACGGCATTGCCGTAAAAGGGGGATCCGAGATGGGTGAATTAATTATTCGGCCCCATCCGGAACGGGAAACACCTGAAGTGCGCCGCCTCCGTCTGGATTTAGAGACCGACGCGGTCGCCATGCGAATTGTCATAGAGCATGAGGCTACCCAGGGCCGCCAGGTTTATGACGTCCATGAAAAGAATTTGGGATATGACATTACCAGCCTGGATTTGAATTCAGGGCAGTTGCGGCTTATTAAAGTCAAAGGCATTGCGGGTGACTCCGGGACGCTCCTACTGACGCCGAATGAGCGACGGGTTGCAGAGGACAGGCGCGATTGCTACTGGCTCTATATCGTTACCAACTGTAAGGTGGAACCGAAGTTCCAGGATCCTGTTAAAGACCCCGCCCGCCTCAAATGGCATGAGGTAAAAAAAGTGGACCATTATTATCTGTCAGTAGATGCCGTGACCAAGCCAATGCAGATAAGGGAAGATTTAACATCTTACGAAGGCCAACAGAATAAGGAGTAGCAAATGAAATCCTTCGACCGCAATTTTCTCGAAGAACAGGCGATTCCATTAGAATTTGCTGGAACACTTCGGGTTCTGGGAGAATACCATGGGAAACAAGAACTTTTTATTCGGCAGACGCCCCAGGTATTAAACCCACTGAAGCAAATAGCCATTAATAAACTACCCCGCCGCAAGCGGCGGGGAATAAACCCTAAAGTGATTCAATCAATTATGGGAAGAGCGCCGTATTGACCACCTACTCTTGATTCATGCCTTTGTACTTGATTTTCTATGCATCCATCCTTTTACCGATGGCAATGGACGGGTTTCGAGGTTGTTAATTGTTCTGCTTCTCCACAAGGCAGGATATGAAGTGGGCCGTTATATCAGTTTGGAGCGCCTTATTGAGGAAAGCGAGGAAACCTATTACGAAGTATTACAGCGTGCTTCTAATAACTGGCACGAGGGACGGCATCAGATTCTACCCTGGTGGCGATACAGCCTTGGAATTCTGATAGCAGCTTATAAAGATTTTGAGGATCGGGTAGGGGTAGTTCGAGCGAGCCGTGGGGCTAAGACGGTTTGGGTTCGAGAAGCAATTAAAAACCTCCCAGAGGAATTCAGTGTCGGAGAGCTAATCCGGGTATGTCCTGGTGTCAGTCGACCCATGATTCGAGTAATCCTTGAATCGCTTAGAAAAGAAGGCAAGCTTGAGGTGATTGGAACGGGCCGGGGGGCGATGTGGCGGAAAAGGTGATAATAACCAATAATCGTGATAATAAACGTGATAATAAGGAGGGAAATTGGTAACAAAGACCTGAGGGGTGAAAACGGCATTCCTTGAGCAAGCAATTGAAAGACTTCCATCAAGGTTTGCCATATCGGATTTGGTACGTGTATGCTCTTCTATTAGCCGGGATATGATCCGGGTGGTTTTGAACCGCCTGCGAAAAGAAGGGAGACTCCTTTGCAGGGGAACGGGCCGCAGGGAATTCCAAAAACTGGCTTCGGAACTCGTTAAAAGGAATGAACCTGCAGAAATACGAACCGCAATAAGTCGTGCCTATTATGCCACCCACAATGTTGGGGCTGAGATTCTGACAGGAATGGGTTTTGAAATAGTTGAA
>JAZDOO010000119.1:0-6315 GCA_043798555.1 Pseudomonadota bacterium
TCCTGAGCCTTTTTAATTAACCCGGTAAAAAAGTCTTTATTCCCGCTGGTATCCTTTATTGCTACCAAATCCGGTTTAAGAATGAGGCCGACTCGCTCATAGTGGAGTTCTTTGAACCGTTTCAATCGGCCATCCACATCCGTGTCACTCATGGTATCAGTAATTAACACTCCAATTCCGGTGGGATTGACAAACGTCTTTTCGTGACGAAACTGAACCGTCTCTCCACCACATTTGAACACATCCTCACCCGAACCAATGGAAACCGGTCGGATGGGAGGGGCAGAGGCTTCAGCCAATTTTTCTTTTACCTCTTCTGAAACATATGGACAACTCTCCAATTCAGCTTGGCCAGTAGCCAGTTTCATAGCAAAGGCTAAACAGGTTGGTGGGCCGCATTCCCCGCAGTTGGTCTTGGGAAGAAGCTTGAATATTTGAATTCCTGTTAAACCCATGGGGTTCCTCCTTTCAGCTTCCTAAAGTGATTTGTTCTCATGTGAGATATTACATGATTGGATCCATTGAAAGAGCAGGATGTCCTTTCGCTTTGAGCCAAGGGAGGATTTGTTCCTGAGTGGTCCCCACGGTCTCATCGGCGATCATGTCGGTAAAGTTTTCAATTCCTTTTTCTTTGGCCCGTTGGGTAATTTTATCTCGCAAGGCCTCCTTTAAGGCCTTCGGCATCCAGACCAGCCGCTTAATGCCCCCTTCGGCCTGGATAAACTTTTTAGAGGTAATGTAGTGTTTGCTGTGCCCCACAAAACCAGGAGTAACATTACCACCACCTACCTGACCAGCCAAGGTGGTGAACTTCATCCCGCAGGGAGTATCCATGGAACTATCGCGATCCACTGCCATAATTCCATTGCACTTATCCAGCACTGCGGAAATACATTCAAAGCACCCACAGGAAGTCATCGGATCCACCAGAATGCTGTAAGCGCTGGCCTCTATTACCTTCTGCCGGGAGGCCTTATAAAGAAACTCATTTACCCCTTTCCATTTTCCTAAGCGGAGATCAACGACCTCACCTTTCTTGATTGGCTGGTTAGGGCCGGTGGGGTTGATCTCGTTAGACGCCTTACAGTCAAGCCAGTTATAGGCTCCACAGAGTCCGGTCCGCTCGGGAGTTACCACACAGACATGGGAAGGAGCGAAGGACTGGCAGAGGGTGCAGGAATAGTACGTTTCTTCACTTTCATCAGTAAGCCCTGCGATCCGTTCATCTCGGTGCTTAAAGGCATTGCGGGCCTTTTCAGTAAGTTCCATAACCTTATCTTTTTCAGTAAAAATCTGGACCTGAACCTTGTCCAGAATGGCCCCAAAATCCTTATGATACATGGCATGAGTAATTTTGCCGATATCTGCTAACGTAAACCCCTTTTCCACTGCCTGCTTGGCCACCCTAAGCCACGCAATATCCCGCTGCCCAATGTGCATGAGGCCCTGAGCATAATTAATAAGATGATGGATCTGCCGCTCGAGAATGGGGAGGAAGTCTTCCTGCATCTGCCGGCCAGCGATCATGGCATAAATTCCGAGGGGAATTCTGCTTCCCGGCTGGACATCTTTGATATCCGGACCAAAGACCTCAACCTTCCCGTCTTCAACTTCATTCATGTTTTTCATCTCGGAAAATTCGGTCATCTGGGTTCGGCCTCCACCGCACTCCAGAAAGATATCAGCACCTCGAACCCGCTCACCTTCAAAAGCAGCTCCGTAAGCAAGCGGAATAGGTACTTCGGTTACGGCAACCTTAAGCCCCCGTACCTCGATGGCTTTCTGCACCATGTCAGCGTGGGGAACATTGGAGACCACATGTTCATAGGTGCAGATGCCGGTGGGAAGCACTTCAGGGATCGGAGTGTCAGCGATGACCGGGAATCCCCAGTTAATGGCACCTGCGGCATTGGCATACCATTCATCGGATACAAAACCCATAGCCAATACAAAAGCAAAAATACGATCCTTATTATAAATAAGTATCTTACGAAAATCCCCAGGTTTTGCCCCCCCAAAAGACATGGCAGCTCTGGTTGCAAATCCAAGGGCAAAAACTGCTGCACCGGTATATGGGCCAAAAGATACTAAGCGGGTATTCCAGCCTATTTGCACTCCAGCCTTTACCAGCTGCTCCGACATCCTGACCCCATTGTTATCAGAGCACATAAATACATAAAGATTCTTCAGTTGCAGTTCATGAGCGATCTTTGCAGCTATCTCCTCGTTGGGTGGTGCACCTACGATAGCCGCGAACCCTGGAGCAGTTCCGTCCACAAATTCCACCCCTCGTTTCCGCATAATAACGTCATCAGCTGCTCCCAGCCAGATATTCTGATCAGTTACCTCCTCACCCCGAAGGTAAAAGTCCGGGTGCTCGAGGTAGCGAATTGCTTCCTCAACCTCTTCTGCCCACAAGGTAACCATGCCAGCATCAAGTGCTGGGGCCAGGTAGGGAAGATGAGCTTTCTCTTTTACCGGAGGGGGTAAAAGCTCCCGACAACGGCGAAGCACCGGCTGACAGTCTCCCAGTGTTTTTACTGGTATCCCGGTAATTCCATAGATAATCGGAAGGAAATAGGCAGTATTCGGAAATCCGATTTCCTGATCGGGCCCATATTTTTTCAAAACTTCCTGGTATTTTTTCTCAACTCTCGTTACAATTTTATGAGCGCCACGAATGGCGGCTGAAGCAATAATTTTGGACACAGTAGTTCCTCCTTCTAATGGAAAAATTTAATCAGTTAAAACCTCCTTTACACGGCATCCAGTTCACGCCTCATGGCCATATCATACAATACCCGCTCCCGCGCCTTGTCAAGCCCTAACGCCTTCCGCTTCCTGTCTATATGCGCAATCATCTTCTTCGCCATCTCCATCGGACCATCAACAAAATCCCACATCCCCCCTAACTCCTGCTCTATCCCCTTGAATAAATATTCCGTCAACCGCTCACACCCTAACGTCGGAAACGTCGTCCCAAATACCGTGTATACCCCGGACGCCACAAAATATTGCCCGATCGCTACCGCCTTCTCGCTCATCCACTCCGGCGCCGCTCCCGCTGCCGGTAAATCACTGATGTCATCCCCTAATCCACCTTCCTTTACCACCGCCGTCGCCGCTATCAGTATCCGACTGTTGTCCACACACGACCCCATGTGCAATACCGGCGGTATCCCCACCGCCTCACACACCTCCGCTAATCCAGTCCCCGCATACTTCGCCGCTGCCTCCGGTAACAATAAGCCCGCCTTCCCACACGCCATCGCCGAACATCCCGTCGTAAGCACTATCACATCGTTCTTGATCAACTCCTTAATCAGCACCAAGTGCGATTGATCATGGACCGTCCGTACATTATTGCATCCTACCACGCCCGCAATCCCCCGAATCCGCCCCCCGATAATATTATCATTCAACGGCTTGTACGATGCCCGGAACATCCCTCCCAGTAAATAGTTGATCGTCTCATGGGAAAACCCTACTACCGTATCACACGTCTGCGTTGGAATCTTACTCCCCCCTTTCCGCCGGGGATAATTATCAATCGCTGCCCGCACTATCTCCTTCGCCGTCTCTATGGGATTGTGCTCCTCAAATTCAATGTGCCGCGCCCCACTTATCTTCGCCTTCGGGGAGGTCGTGATCACTTCCGTATGGTAACACTGCGCTACGTCATGCAACGACTGCATCTCACACTGCACATCTACCACCATCGCATCCACTACCCCAGTTACTATCGCCAGCTCCTGCTGTAAAAAATTACCTGCTATCGGTATCCCGTGTCGCATCAAGATCTCATTCGCCGTGCAGCACATCCCCGCCAAGTTAATCCCTTTCGCTCCCTTTGCCTTCGCCAATCCCACCATCTCCCCATCCTGACTGGCCACTACCATCATCTCCGAAAGCAACGGATCATGCCCATGCACAATGATGTTTACTTCATCCTCTTTTAATACCCCCAGGTTAATCGAACCTTTTATCGGAACCGGAGTCCCAAATAAGATGTCCTGTAACTCGGTCGCCAGCATTGACCCCCCCCAGCCATCTGCCAATGCCGCCCGGCTCCCCTGGGCAATCAGATTCTTGTAATCCTGATCTACCCCCATATGCGTCCGGTGCATGCTCTCCACTACTTCCCGGTCAATCCCCCGCGGCATCAAATTGTACTTCCGCCACAACGCCTGCCGCTTCAATGGCGCCCGTTTCAGCATCACCAGCTCCCCTTCCTGCTTCCCCCATTCCGCCAACGCTAACTCCCCTACCTTTACCCCTATCTCCTGCGGGTCTAATTCCTCAATCTCTATCCCGAAATCTAACGCCAACTGTATCAGCTTCGGCATATCCTTAATCCCATACCCCGGTATCTCTCCCTTCACCGCCGCTAAAAATACCTCCGCTACCCCACGACCATGGTCAGAATGCGCTGCCGCACCCCCAGCAATCATCCGAACAAAATTGCGAGCCGCTATCGTCTCGATCGTCGCCCCGCATACCCCAACCCGCTTCTTCTCCTCCCCCTCTGCCTTCTTCTTCGGCGCCGGCAACCGACACGGCCCCATCGCACAGTTCTTACAGCAACTTCCTTCAGCCCCAATGGGACAGGGCTTCATTGCCTCCGCCCGGTCAAATACTAAACTTACCCCATCTGCCTTCGCCTTATCAATCATCTCCTGGCTCGCTTCGCATACCGTCGTTATCTTCTCTTCTGACATCGCCTACCTCCTAACACGTTGTGAGTAAATTGGTCACTGATCATGCCGGTGTTCTTCTTTTTTCACTCCCAAACCAATCAGTCGAGTACCAATATCGGAGTCCCGTTTTTAAATACTGCACGATCTCGTCTTTCTCCTTCAACTTCTTTCGCCAGTCTCCTTTCTCAGTGGGTGTTCCTTCTTCATAACTGGCCCCTAAGAGCATAACGTCTTTCCCGGAAAAATCTTTCCTTTTTTCCGTTGAGTACTCAAACTCACCAACAGTATCCTCGGTAACCTCCCAGGTATGGAGAACTTTAACCTGGGGTTTCTCAACAACTTTCTTCTTTTTCGGCTTTTCGTGAGCCGGAACCTCTTCTTTGACTTCCGCTTCTTCCTTTGCCACCTTCTTGGCAGACAAAAATGCCGAAAAAGCATCCACTGCCCCTGGTGAAACAACAATGCCACCTTCCGTCTCACTGGACACCTTAACCAAAGCCAGCAAATGTTCTGGACCCACTATCAATGGTGCATCCATTATCTTTGCAATATCAATCTCAAGCCTCATACCAGGAGGCAGATTAGCTATTTTGACTGCTTCAGGTTCTGCCGCTACTGCCACTTCTTTCCTGACAGAAACCTCAGCCGGCCTCGCTACGCCAGCCATATCAGCAATATAATTTTTCACTAACCGAATCGCTTTAGGATGGCGCATAACCAGAATATCAGCCCCCGCAAGCAAAAGCGTAGTGGCAGTCATCGCTTCAAAAAGGATACCCCTATCCTCAGTATTTCCGATAAGAAGATTGTCTGGGAGTTTAGCTTCCTTAGTCTTCCAGACCTCATCAGCCAGATTCGAAAGTATTGGAAATTGTAATTTTTCATCCTGCTGAGTAACTGCAGCTTGCCTAATTCTCTCCATCACTGAATAGGTATATTCAATACCATACCCAATGGCACCAGTGGTTGGATCAATAATAATGTTCTCAGGGGCTACGCCAAGATTCCCGAGCAAAATATTAAGCTGCTTGGCTAAATTAATATCAATGGGGGAACTAGCAACAACCATATGGTTATAAGCAAGGGCTTGAGCTCCAATCTGTTTATAGTTTCCTTCTTGAACCGGCCCCAAACCTACTTTTTTACCCGCGCAGGCAATGGCAACCTCTCGAAGAACTTCTGCATCCTTTTCAACGTTCGACGATCCCCAGACAATAAGCGGGACGCTAATTGCTTCCAAAACCTGTTTAGCCGTCTCCGCTGCTTCTTCAGCGCTTCGGTTGAGACCATTGGGGTCAGTACTCTTCAACCATAAAAATATCATATCTGCTTTATATTCATTCTGAGCCTTCTTAGCCCAGGCCACTGGATTTCCGATCACATCTTTGTAGGGCTCTAAGCAGGCTCCTGACCAATCATCAGGGGTGAAGTCAGGTACTTGAATAGCAATTTTAGGTAGATTGGGTATCTCACCTTCAAATAGGTAAAAAGGATACGAAGTTTCTCCTCCTACCGTTACCGATGTTCCATTTTTTTCAAGCGTAATGGGACGAATGGTGCCGGTATATGCCAGAGTTGGTATTTTAAATGCCATAGTGCACCTCCATAAGGATTTTTT
>JAZDOO010000190.1:0-16228 GCA_043798555.1 Pseudomonadota bacterium
TAGAGATGGTGATGCCTGGGGATAATATAAGTGTTGAGGTAGATTTAATCACGCCGATAGCGATGGAGAAGGAGTTAAGGTTTGCGATTCGGGAGGGAGGACGGACCGTAGGAGCTGGTGTTATCAGTGATATCTTGGAATGATTTTCGAGATAAGGAAATACTAACGTTTATAATGTTATTGTGACATGAGAGAAATTGTTATTTTGGCGTGTAGCGAATGCAAACGTCATAATTATACAACAACAAAAAATAAGAAAACTACTCCCAAAAAACTGGAATTTAGTAAGTACTGTCGAAACTGCCGACAGCATACCCTTCATAAAGAGACAAAGTAGGTACCACTTACCTTACCTATCCAGTCCGTTTTTATAATGTTTTAGCTAAAGAAAAGGTAGAGTAGACATTACATTAGGGAGATAATGAAATCTTAGATAGGCCAGTAGCTCTAACGGCTAGAGCACCGGACTCCAAATCCGGGGGCTGGGGGTTCAAATCCCTCCTGGCCTGCTATACTCTTAAAAAAGTTTACCCTTAAGTTTTTCTAAAACGCAGTGAAGCAGGTCATACAAAAAGTTATCCAATTTTTTCGGGAAGTTAAAACTGAATTAAAAAAGGTTACGTGGCCACCTCGCAAAGATACCATTGCATCAACATCGGTGGTGCTCGTAATAGTCTTACTTATTGCTTTGTTTTTATTTATTGTGGACCAAGGTTTGTCTTTTATTATCAGAAAAATTTTAAGCTAATTTAAAGAAAGCTAACGATACGATGGCAAAAAAGTGGTATGTGGTTCACGCCTACTCAGGATATGAGAACAAAGTAAAGGAGATTTTGCGGGAAAGAATTAAGTCAAATAACAAAGAGGAATTTTTTGGGGAAATTTTAGTCCCCGCGGAAAATATTGTCGAACTGGTAAGGGGTGAAAAAAAAACCACATCCCGTAAATTTTTTCCGGGCTATATCCTTGTAAATATGGAACTTAATGACGAGACGTGGCATATAGTGAAAAATACCCCCAAAGTGACTGGATTTGTGGGCGAAGGTATAAAGCCGGCCCCGGTCTCAGAGCAAGATATCAAAGAGATTATGGATCAGATGGCGCAGGGAGTCATGAAACCAAAGCCCAAGACAGTATTTGAGAAGGGAGATGGCGTTCAAATCATTGACGGTCCTTTTACCAATTTTAATGGACTGGTGGATGAAGTCAAACCCGAGAAGGGACGTTTGAGGGTTTTGGTTAGTATTTTTGGGCGAGCAACCCCAATTGAATTAGATTTTTTTCAGGTTAAAAAGAGTTAATACGTTAAAAATTTCATTGAGACTGCAAAGGTAAACAATGGCGAAAAAAGTTATTGCTAACATAAAGTTGCAAATTCCTGCGGGTAAAGCTAACCCATCGCCTCCGGTTGGTCCGGCATTGGGTCAACATGGGGTAAACATAATGGAATTTTGTAAAGCATTCAATGAAAGAACCCAATCTCAGGCAAGTGAAGGTCTTATTATTCCGGTTGTGATTAATGTGTATCAGGATCGGACATTCTCCTTTATAACGAAAACGCCGCCGGCATCGGTTTTATTGAAGAAAGTGGCAGGAATTATTAAGGGATCAGGAGAACCGAACAAAGTGAAGGTTGGTCAAGTTACCCGAGAACAAGTGCGCGAAATTGCTAAGACTAAGATGCCTGACCTCAATGCCAATGACATAGAGGGAGCAATTAAGATTATTGAGGGAACCGCTCGTAGTATGGGAATAACTTTTATTGATTAGGAGAATAATGAGACGCTATGGGACGACAAGGGAAAAACTATCGTAAAACATTAGAGAAGGTTGACTGTTTGCGGCAGTATGATTTAGCGGAAGGATTAACGTTAGTCATTGAAAATGCATTTGCAAAATTTGATGAGACAGTGGAAGTAGCTGCGCGGCTGGGGGTTGACCCCCGAAAAGCGGACCAAATGGTGCGTGGAACAGTTCAATTACCCCATGGTACAGGAAAAGAAGTACGCATTTTGGTGTTTGCAAAAGGAGAAAAGGAGAAAGAAGCTAAAGAAGCCGGGGCTGACTATGTAGGAGCAGAAGACCTCATAGAGAAAATAAAACAAGGGTGGTTTGAGTTTGATAGGGCAGTTGCTACTCCTGATGTCATGGGAGCAGTAGGAAAAATTGGAAAACTATTGGGGCCCCGTGGACTTATGCCCAACCCTAAGTCCGGGACCGTGACTTTTAATATTAAAGAGACGGTTCAAGAGCTAAAAGCTGGGAAAATTGAATTCAAAGTAGATAAGACCGGAAACCTCCATGTACCAGTAGGGAAAATTTCTTTTGGGGTAGAAAGGCTTAAAGAGAATGTAGTTGCCTTAATGGATACGGTAATAAGACTGAAACCTCCTACTAGCAAGGGAGTTTACCTTCGCGGCATTGCTTTATCAGCAACCCATGGATCAGGGGTCAAAGTAGACCCTGTTTTAGTTCGAAATCTCATTCGTTAGGGGTATAAAAGTGCTACGCAAACAAAAAGAAAAAATAGTTACCGAGCTTCATGATAGTATCAAAGACTCTCGAGCAGTTATCCTTACTACCTTTTTCGGATTGAATGTAAAGAAAATGACTGACCTCCGTACTGCTCTTCGGGGAGTGGGTAGTGAATATCGAGTAGTTAAGAATGCCTTGTTGAGAAAAGCTTCATGCGAAACAGATCTGGAAAGATTAGATGGGCACTTTGTAGGTTCATCAGCAGTTGTGTTTGCCAGAGAAGACCCCATTAGGGTTTGTAAGGTTTTAAAGGAGTTTAAAAAAGAACATACTCAAGTAGAAATAAAAGGAGGGATATTAGAAGGTAGGGTGCTCTCTCCGAATGACGTTGATGAATTAGCTAATCTTCCCGGAAGAGAAGTGTTATTAGCTAAGTTTTTGTTTTTATTGAGAGCACCGCAGCAGAGGTTAGTTAATGTTTTGATAGGCGTTCCTCAAAAACTCGTCCGAGTTTTAGATGCTATCAGGCAAAAGAAGGAAGGCTAATAAAAGTAATAGATAATAATAGGAGTTCAAGCAATTTTCTTCAGGAGGTGATTAATTATGACAACCAATATTACTAAAGAAGACGTTATCAAGTTTATTGAAAATATGACGGTTTTAGAGCTTGCAGAGATGGTGAAAGAGCTTGAAGAGAAGTTTGGTGTTACTGCAGCCGCCGCAGCAATGCCCATGGTATCTGGAGTAGCTCCATCTGCTGAGGCTCCTAAAGCTGAGGAAAAAACCGAGTTTACGGTGTTCCTCTCTTCGGTGGGAGATAAGAAAATCCAAGTGATCAAGGAAGTTAGGGCGATAACTGGCTTAGGGCTTAAGGAAGCAAAGGACTTGGTTGATAATGTGCCCAAACCGGTGAAAGAAGGGATTCCTCTTGCTAAGGCTGAAGACATTAAAAAGAAGTTAGAGGAAGTTGGCGCAACAATTGAAATAAAATAAGGCAATAAAAATTCTACCACTTTATAACAAATAATTAAACAACCGCGCCCATCCTATTTGCAGTGAGAAGGAGGGACTTCCCAATTATGGAATTTACAAATAAACATTGGATAATGAATAGTCACCGAATCCGGAAAGACTACTCCTCGATAAAAAAAATTATCACCATCCCTAACCTTATCGATATCCAAAAAAAATCTTATGAACAGTTCCTTCAGAGTAATGTTCCTCCGGAGGAACGAGAGGATATGGGCCTCCAGGGAGTTTTTAAGAGTGTTTTTCCTATTAAGGATTTTATTGAGTCTTCTTCCCTTGAATTCGTTAAGTACACCATTGGGGAACCTAAGTATGACGTGGATGAATGTCGAGAAAAGGGGATGACCTACGCGGCTCCTCTTAGAGTATTGGTGCGCTTAGTGGTCTGGGATAGAGAAGCTGAGCAAGGCTTGCAGACTATTCGGGATGTTAAAGAACAGGAAGTCTATTTTGGGGAAATCCCGCTTATGACTGACAATGGAACGTTTATCATAAATGGTACTGAACGTGTGGTAGTAAGCCAGCTGCATCGGTCTCCGGGAATCTTCTTCGATCACGATAAAGGGAAAAGTCATGTTAGTGGTAAGCTTATTTTTTCGGCTCGCATTATTCCTCATCGGGGCTCGTGGCTTGATCTGGAATTTGATCCCAAAGATATTATCTACGTTCGAATAGATCGGCGAAGGAAGTTCCCCGTGACTGTTCTTCTAAAGGCATTAGGGTTTTCTGAAGAAGACCTGTTAAATTACTATTATCCCTCTGAAGAGATCTCCTTGAAAGACGATAAATTTATAAGAAAGTTCAAGCCGGAATTTTTTAAAGGGGAACGATCTCCTGCTGATATAGTAAATCCTTATACCAATGAAATATTAATAAAGAAGGGAAGAAGAATTACCACCTCCCTATTAAATAAATTACATACCACCTTCATTGATACTATTCCAATAGAAGAAGAAGGGTTAATCGAAAGGGTCGTTTCCCACGACATAATTGATCCGGAAACGGGAAAGGTTCTGGTAAAATGCGATCAGAAGTTAGATGAAAAGACCTTGGTTACCCTTCGAGAACATAAGGTTAATTCTTTTAGCGTTCTATTTTTTGAGAACAACGATTTATCAATTCGAAATACCTTACAGGTTGACAAACTTAGTTCCTCTGAAGAAGCTATTATTGAGATCTACCGGCGTTTGCGTCCCAGTGACCCCTCTACCAAAGATGCTGCGGTTAGCTTTTTCAGCAACCTCTTTTTTAATCCTGATAGATATGATCTTTCAAAGGTAGGCCGCCTTAAACTAAATCATAAACTGGGACTGGCCATTCCTTTAGACGTGCGAGTCCTCACGAAAGAGGATATTCTGGAGGGAGTAAAGTACCTTATTAAAGTTAAAAATGGTGAAGGAAATATTGATGATATTGACCATCTTGGCAATCGCAGGGTGAGATCGGTTGGAGAACTTGTGGAAAATCAATATCGAATTGGTCTCATGCGAATGGAAAGGGCGATCAAGGAAAGAATGAGCCTCCAAGAAGTAGAGACGATTATGCCTCACGATCTCATCAATTCCAAACTTGTGTCAGCGGTTATTAAGGAATTTTTCGGTTCCAGTCAGCTTTCTCAATTTATGGATCAAACGAATCCTCTCTCGGAAATTACCCATAAACGCCGTCTAAGCGCTCTTGGTCCGGGAGGACTCACGAGGGAGCGTGCCGGATTTGAAGTTCGTGACGTCCATTCTACCCATTATGGAAGAATTTGTCCGATAGAAACGCCAGAAGGCCCTAATATTGGTTTGATATCTTCTTTGAGTACCTATGCACAAGTGAATGACCTCGGCTTTGTGGAAACACCTTACCGGAAAGTGGTTAATTCCAAGGTTACTGGTGAAATCTGTTATCTTTCAGCCTTGGAGGAAGAGAACCATATTATGGCTCAGGCCAATGCTCCTGTGGACGAAGAAGGGAATTTTACCGCTGAACTCGTTGATGCTCGAAAGTCAGGTGAGTTTATCCGGGTAAAACCCGAAGAAGTGGAATACATGGATGTTTCTCCCAATCAGCTGGTAAGTGTTTCGGCTTCCTTGATCCCTTTTTTAGAACATGATGATGCTAATCGGGCTCTTATGGGTTCTAATATGCAGCGTCAGGCAGTGCCACTTATGGTAACCGAAGCACCATTGATAGGGACGGGCATGGAAAAAGGAGTAGCGAAGGATTCCGGAGTAACTGTTGTTGCTCAACGAAGTGGAATCGTGGAGAGTGTTGACTCTACCAGAATTGTGGTACGGTGCGATGAGGATGGAAAGGAAGAGAACTTAGTAACCGGTGTTGATATTTATAATATTATAAAATACCGGCGTTCCAATCAGAATACCTGTATCAACCAGAAACCTTTAGTGAAGAAAGATGATCGAGTTTATAAGGGAGAGATTATCGCTGACGGACCAGCTACTGAGTCAGGTGAATTAGCTTTGGGACGAAATGTTTTGGTGGCATTTATGCCTTGGGGAGGATATAACTTCGAAGACTCGATTCTGATTAGCGAGGAACTGATAGAGGATGACTGTTTTACCTCAATTCACATCGAAGAATTTGAGGTTATGGCTCGTGATACCAAATTAGGAAAAGAAGAGATTACCCGGGATATTCCTAACTTAGGCGAGGAAGCGTTAAAAGACCTCGATGAGAGTGGAATAATTAGGATTGGAGCAAAGGTTACCGCTGGGGATATTCTGGTAGGAAAGATCACGCCTAAAGGTGAGACTCAACTCTCTCCAGAAGAGAAACTACTTCGAGCAATCTTTGGTGAAAAGGCGAAAGATGTACAGGACACCTCTCTTCGAGTTCCTCCTGGTGTAGAGGGCACGGTTATTGACGTAAAGGTATTTACTCGAAAAGGGGTTGATAAAGATGAGCGAAGCCGTTCAATCGAAAATGAAGAAAGAGCTCGTCTGCTTAAAGACCAGCAGGATGAAATTACCATCTTGAAAGAGAGTGCTAAAAATAAAATTAAAAAAATTGTCGTCGGAAAAGTTTCCGCTACCAGAATAACGGGAACCAACAAAAAAGTTATTATTGATAAAAACCAGGTAATTCCGGAACTTAACTTTGGCCGGATTCCTTTTGAAAAGCTCAGGGACCTTCGTCTAAAAGAAACTGACGATGACGAGACGAAGATCTCGGAAACCTTGGATAACTATGAAGAACAGATTAACCTTCTCAGCATGATTTTTGAGGCAAAGATAAATCGGATTAAAAGCGGAGATGAACTCCCTCCTGGCGTTATCAAAATGGTTAAAGTGAATGTAGCGGTGAAACGGCGGTTATCGGTGGGAGATAAGATGGCTGGACGCCATGGAAACAAAGGTGTTCTCTCTCGTATATTACCTAAAGAGGATATGCCATTCTTAGAAGATGGTACTTCTGTACAAATTGTGTTGAATCCTTTAGGGGTCCCCTCCAGGATGAACGTGGGCCAGATTCTGGAAACTCATTTGGGTTGGGCAGCTAAAGAACTTGGTACGAAAATTGACGAGATACTTAAAAACAGTTTTGACCCAGTGAAGGTAAAAACAATTATTAAGGAAATTTATGCAGACCCGAACATAGATAATCTGCTCGACGCTCTTGAACCGCATGAAATAGTTTCATTGGCAAAGAAGCTGAAAAGGGGTATCTATATTTCATCACCAGTTTTTGAGGGGCCTTCGGAAGATGAAATTAGACGCTGCCTCATCTTAGCTGGTTTGCCCGCTGACGGAAAGACCATCCTTTTTGACGGACGAACGGGGGATGCCTTTGATCAAAAGGTAACGGTAGGGGTAATATATATGCTGAAACTCCACCATTTGGTCGAAGATAAAATTCATGCCCGATCCATAGGAACCTACTCGTTGGTTACCCAGCAACCATTGGGAGGAAAAGCGCAATTTGGTGGACAGCGTTTAGGTGAAATGGAGGTTTGGGCTTTAGAGGCTTATGGAGCAGCCTACACGCTCCAAGAGTTTTTAACCGTTAAGTCAGATGATGTCTGGGGGCGAACAAAAATGTATGAAAAAATAATAAAGGGTGACAATGTCTTGGAGATAGGGCTTCCAGAATCATTCAATGTGCTTATTAGAGAACTTCAAGGGCTTTGCCTCAATGTTACGTTAATTGAGGGTGAATGAGCCTTTACTTTTAATGGCGTGAGTATTATTTAGCATGAAGAGGTAACAGTAATATGGATAGTCAATTCGGTTTATTGAATAAACCAAAGAACCCTTCTCAGTATACTGCCGTTAAAATATCGTTGGCTTCACCCGAAATGATCCGTTCTTGGTCTCATGGAGAAGTTAAGAAGCCTGAGACCATCAATTACAGGACTTTTAAACCAGAGCGAGATGGTTTGTTTTGTGCAAAAATTTTCGGCCCGGTAAAAGATTATGAATGCATTTGTGGGAAATATAAGCGTTTAAAACATAGAGGTGTTCAGTGTGAGAAATGTGGAGTGGAGGTAATATCTTCTCAAGTCCGAAGGGAACGCATGGGACATATTGAACTTGCAGCTCCCGTTGCTCATATCTGGTTTCTCCGAAGTTTGCCCAGTCGAATTGGTTGTATCCTTGATATGACATTGCGAGAACTGGAGAAAGTTCTTTATTTTGAGTCTTATGTGGTCATTGATCCGGGTGAAACCCCTTTACGGAGAGGAGAACTTGTTTCAGAAGAAAAATTGACTAAGCTAAAGAGCGATTATGTGGATTCCTTTTCCGTAGGAATGGGAGGTGAAGCGATCCGAGCTCTTCTTAAGGCGATTGATTTGGAAAAGCTTTCCGAACTATTGCGTTCAGAAATGAAAACCACATCCTCTGAGGCTAAAAAGAAAAAGATATCCAAACGTCTTAAAGTGGTGAATGCTTTTCTTGAGTCAGGTAATAGGCCTGAATGGATGATCTTAGAAGTTATTCCGGTTATTCCTCCGGACCTAAGACCGTTGGTTCCTTTGGATGGCGGGAGATTTGCGGCATCTGATTTGAATGATCTTTATCGAAGGGTTAATAATAGGAATAACCGGTTAAAACGCCTCCAAGAGCTTGACGCCCCTGAAATAATTATTCGTAATGAAAAACGGATGCTGCAAGAAGCGGTGGATGTGCTTTTTGATAATGGGAGAAGAGGAAAGGTCATAACCGGCCGAAACAAGCGTCCACTAAAGTCCCTCAGCGATATGTTGAAAGGAAAACAGGGTCGGTTTCGACAAAACCTCTTGGGGAAGAGGGTAGATTATTCTGGACGGACTGTTATTGTTATTGGGCCTGAATTAAGACTCCATCAATGTGGGTTACCTAAGAAGATGGCTTTGGAGCTTTTTAAGCCATTCATTTACAATAAACTTATTGAAAAAGGTTATGCTACCAATATTAAGAGTTGCAAAAAAATGGTGGAGAAAGAAACTCCGGAAGTGTGGGATACCTTAGAAGAGGTTGTTTATGAACATCCAATTTTACTCAATCGAGCCCCCACATTGCATCGTTTAGGTATTCAGGCCTTTGAACCAATTTTGATTGAAGGAAAAGCTATTCAAGTTCATCCTCTGGTTTGTGCTGCATTTAATGCTGATTTTGATGGGGATCAAATGGCTGTCCACGTTCCCATATCTGTTCAAGCCCAAATTGAGGCGCGTGTCCTCATGATGTCTACGAATAACATTCTTTCTCCTACCAACGGAAAACCAGTGATCGTTCCGACTCAGGATATCGTTTTAGGGCTTTATTACCTTACATTGAAAAAAGAAATCGGAAAAGGTGAAAAGAGGGAAAAAATATATACTAATCGGCTTGAAGTAAAAGAAGGTTATGAGCAAGGGATGATAGCGCTCCATGATTCTATTAAGGTGCAAGAATCAGGATTGGTAACTGAGATTGTTGATAACCTATCTTCAGATGTAAGCGAGGACATTAAGAACAAAGTGATGTCTCTTACGGTAGCTCAAGTTCTTCGCAAAAAGTGTTCGTTCTCATCCCTGGAAGAAGTTCGAGTCGCTTACGATCAGGGCGAAATAAAGGTTCATGATGAGATCAGTGTGATCATGCAAGGAGAGAGAGTTGATACTACGGTTGGTCGAGTAATCCTCAGTGAAATTGTACCGGAGGAGATACCTTTTCATTTTATTAATCGGATAATGGACAAAAAGGAACTCGCTAACCTCATTGATCAATGCTACCGTCTCTGTGGAACTAAAAAGACCGTTATCTTAGCGGATAAATTGAAAGATCTTGGCTATCATTATGCCACTCAGGCTGGACTTTCAATCGCTGTTTCTGACCTTAAGATTCCTAAGCGGAAAAAAGAGCTTATCGCTGCTGCGGAACGAGAAGTTGAAGTGATTAAACAGCAACACAAAAATGGTCTTATCACCGATGGAGAACGATATAATAAAGTGGTGGACATCTGGGCGCAAGTGACCGAAAAGGTTGCCCAGGAGATGCAGCAGGAGCTCTCGATGGCAGAAACCATTGATGAAAAAGGTGAGAAACGATTGCGAAGCAGCCTTAACCCAATTTTTTTGATGGCTGATTCAGGGGCCCGGGGTAGTGCTCAACAGATTCGGCAATTGGCAGGTATGCGAGGGTTGATGGCTAAGCCTTCAGGTGAAATCATTGAAACTCCCATAACTGCGAATTTTAGAGAAGGATTGAATGTGCTCCAATATTTTATTTCTACCCATGGCGCCAGAAAGGGATTGGCAGATACGGCTCTTAAAACTGCAAATTCAGGATATTTGACGCGACGATTGGTTGATGTTTCTCATGACGTCATTGTCACCGAGGAAGACTGTGGAACCTTCGACGGAATTTATGTAACACCATTGATGGAGGGTGGTGAGGTAGTTGAACCTCTCAGTGACCGGATTCTTGGTCGAGTGGCGCTGGATGACATAAGGGATCCCTACACGCAGGAAACTATTGTCACTGCTAATCAAGAGATTGATGAGAATTTAGTAAAAAGGATTGCAGAAGTTGGACTTGAAAAAGTTAAAATAAGATCAGTACTTACCTGCCGGGCAAAAAAAGGGGCGTGTTCCCTCTGTTATGGAAGAGATTTAGCCACTGGGAAACTTGTAAATATTGGGGAAGCAGTAGGGGTAATTGCAGCCCAATCAATCGGAGAACCTGGAACTCAGCTTACCATGAGGACGTTTCACATCGGTGGAACAGCGAGCCGGAGGGCAGAACAGACTACCATTGAGGCGAGCATTTCTGGGCAGATTAAATTTTATAACCTTAAGACTGTCCGGGGTGGAGATGGCAAGCTTGTGGTCATGAAAAGGAATGGGCAGATCCTTATTGAAGGGGAGGGGCGAAGAGAGCCACATTCAATTATTTATGGAGCGAAACTGAATGTGGAAAACGAAAAAATAATAGAGCCTAATACTCAAATTGCCGAATGGGATCCCTATACCACCCCTATTTTAACGGAAATCCCTGGGAAGGTGAGATTTCATGACATCACTGAAGGCATAACAATGAAAGAAACGGTGGATAAAGTGAGTCAAAAAGCCACCAAAGTGATAGTAGAATCAAAAGGACAGGATTTGCAACCCCAGATTGTTATTATTCCTCCAGAAATAACCTTTACCGGGTCTTTAGAAAAGGGAATTACCAGTATATGGGATGAGTTTGTGGATCCCGAAACGGAAATAGCAGCCGGATTAAGAGTGTTCCCACAGGATCTCCAGATTCCACCAGAACTGTACCCTAAAATCGCCTATGATTCTTCTCGGCAACTCATTATCTTAAAGGAAGCCTTAAATGCAAAAGAATATGATACCTTAATCTTGCTATCGTCAGATAAAGAGCATCAAAAGGCAATTACCACTCTTTTCGCTTACGGCCGAGATTCAGTACAGTCAATCACCGGCTATAGCCAAAAAGAGTTACTATATGATCCCAGGTTGCTTTTTCGGCTTATTTATAAAGATGATCTGGAAAGGATAATGCATTACCTACAAAACCCATCTCCAGAGATGGTTGAATTTAGGTTGGTTCATCGAAATGGACATGTGATAGATTTTTCTTTATGCATAAGTGAGGATTCTATAAGTTTAGAACATGTAACTGGAGAGCTCCCGTCTTTCCCTAGACATTTACAGGAGAAAATTTCCTATGATGCAGTTACGAGTGTATTAAAATTGAAAGGGATGGTGAGCGTTGAAGAATATAATGAACTGATAGTATTATCGAACGCGGCTCATTATCAAAAAGCAATAAATGCGTTTTACACAAGAGGGCCCAAGTGGACGCTTAAAGCTAAAGAACGACACTACTTTATCCCTGTGGGTGCTCATATTTTAGAGGTACCAAAAACAAAAGTTGAAGAGTATATAGTACATGGAAAAACACGAAAAATATATTCACCAGCAGGTGGAGGAACTATTGGTGGCCTCGTTAGAACCGAGGAGAGGGTGATTGAAGGTGAACCCATAGCGAAAATTCCTCGGGAAACGACAAAAACCAAAGATATTACGGGAGGGTTACCCCGGGTAGCCGAACTTTTTGAAGCTCGAAAACCGAAAGAGGTAGCCTTAATCAGTGAGATAGACGGCGTTGTATCTTTTGGCAAGGATGTGAAAGGGAAAAGGAGAGTTATTGTTACGCCAGAGGTGGGAGAACCGAGAGAATATCTCGTCCCTAAAGGTAAACACATTAGTGTTCATAATGATGACAAAATAAAGGCTGGTGAACCTTTAATGGATGGCTCCCCTAACCCATCTGATATTCTTAACGTAAAAGGGGAACAGGAACTGGCGAAATATTTAGTGGATGAGGTACAAGAAGTTTATCGGCTTCAGGGAGTAAAAATAAATGATAAACACATAGAAATCATCGTCCGCCAAATGCTCAAGAGAGTAAAGATCAAAGATGTAGGGGACACTAACTTTTTGGTGGGAGAGCATGTGAGCAAGGCTGTTTTTGAAGAGGAAAATGCAAAAGTGCACAAACGGGGAGGAAACCCAGCCCATGGAGAACCTTTGTTACTTGGTATCACCAAGGCCTCTCTCAATACCGATAGTTTTATTTCAGCGGCTTCATTTCAAGAAACTACACGGGTTCTCACCCAGGCTGCCATTGAAGGGAGAGTGGATTATTTAATGGGCTTAAAGGAAAATGCGATTATGGGAAAATTGATACCGGCGGGAACAGGAATGGCTCGCTATCAATCTGTTGGTATAAAAGTAGAGGGGGAACAGGAATTTTTGGAGAAGGAAGAAAAGGAGGAAGTATTTTACCCTGAGGAGAATATTGATGCCTACAATTAACCAGTTAGTAAGAAAGGGACGAAAAGAGGTTAAAAAGAAGGTTAAGGCCCCAGCTTTGGAAGCTTGCCCGCAAAAAAGGGGAGTATGTGTTAGAGTGTATACTACTACGCCCAAGAAACCAAACTCAGCACTGCGAAAGGTGGCGAGAGTTAGACTCACCAATGGAATAGAGGTAACAACCTATATTCCTGGGGAGGGGCACAACTTACAGGAACATTCCGTAGTTCTTATCAGGGGCGGGCGGGTAAAGGATTTACCTGGGGTTCGTTACCATATGATCAGGGGAACCTTGGATGCTATTGGGGTTGAGGATCGTAAAAAAAGTAGGTCAAAATATGGAACCAAAAAGCCTAAATGATGTTAGAAGGTTTTGACGTCCTGACCTGACAATCGTTCACCCTGCCTTAAGGTTTTTCAGGTTACCCTTTCTATAATGTTAAGGATTGGCGGATATTTTTTATTTAGGGACGCAACTCTTATCATAGTGTAATTAAAAAGGTTTTCTCTCGGCAGGTTTAGGGCTAATACTAAAAAGAGGGAGATACAAATCGTGTCAAGAAGAAAAGGTGCAATTCGGCGAGACATTTTACCAGATCCAAAATATAACGATAAAATGGTAGCTCGATTAATTAATAAAGTTATCATGAGGGGAAAAAAGAGCTTAGCGGAGAGGATCGTTTATAGCGCTTTCGACATTATTGAATCTCGCACCAAGCAAGAACCGCTAAGTTTATTTAAAGCTTCCTTAGACAATATTAAACCGGTCATTGAGGTTAAATCTCGTCGCGTTGGAGGGGCTACGTACCAGGTTCCATTGGAGATCCGGTCGGACAGACGCGTTTCTCTCGCGTTAAAATGGTTGATTACCCATGCTCGACAGCGTCCGGAAAAATCAATGCCGGAGAGGTTAGCGGGGGAGATGTTAGATGCCGCTAATAATCGGGGCAATGCCTTTAAGAAAAAGGAAGATACCCATAAAATGGCTGAAGCCAACAAAGCATTTGCCCATTATCGGTGGTAAGTGTAGTATGTCAAACCCATGTGGATTTAAAGTGATACAAGGCTCTCAGGAACCATTTCCCCTGGGGAGAGAAAAGAAGGTGGCGAGGAGTACCCCCTTAGATAAGGTTCGGAATATAGGGATTATAGCGCATATTGATGCAGGTAAAACCACTGTGTCTGAACGTATCCTTTACTATACTGGGGTCTCATACAAGATGGGAGAGGTTCATGATGGGGAAGCCACCATGGACTGGATGGAACAAGAACAGGAGCGAGGTATCACCATTACTTCAGCGGCTACAACCTGTTTTTGGAAAGGTCATCGGGTAAACCTCATTGATACTCCAGGACATGTGGATTTTACGGTTGAAGTTGAACGTTCTCTCAGAGTTCTCGACGGAGCAATAGCTATTTTTTGCGCTGTTGGTGGCGTTGAACCACAATCAGAAACAGTGTGGCGACAAGCAAAGAACTACAATATCCCTGTTATTGCTTTTGTCAATAAAATGGACAGAATCGGCGCAAACTTTGAACGTGTTCTTAGAATGATCAGGGATCGGCTTGATGTTTGCCCGTTGCCATTACAACTTCCCTTGGGTATCGAGGCAGATTTTCAAGGAATTATCGATCTCATTACCATGGAGGCAATTATCTATGATGAAACAACGCTGGGTGCGGGCTTTCGCATTGAATCAATCCCGCATGAATATCAAGCAGATGCCTTAGAATATCGGGAAAGACTACTGGAAACCCTTGCTGATTTTGATGATGGGTTAATGGAAAAATATATAGGCGGAAACGAAATTTCTTCTGAGGAAATTCGCGCTGTCGTTCGAAAGGCCACATTGGCACTTGAACTTACACCGGTTTTATGTGGAGCAGCCTTTAAAAATAAAGGTGTTCAGCCGCTTCTTGATGGGGTCGTGGACTATTTGCCTTCTCCAGGAGATATTCCCCCTGTAGTAGGGTTCAATCCCACGGGTGAGGAAGAAAGCCGTCCCGCTGCTGATGAAGTTCCTTTTTCTGCCTTAGCCTTCAAGATCATGAACGACCCTTATGTGGGGCAGCTAACTTATACCCGGATATATAGCGGGGCATTAAGCACAAAAACTGTTATTTATAACTCTTCAAAACAAACAAAAGAACGAGTTTCTAAGATCCTTAAAATGCACGCCAACAAGCGAGAGGAAATTCCCTATGTTTCTGCTGGCGATATTGCCGCATTAGTTGGGTTAACTAATACCACTACCGGTGATACCCTATGCGACCCTGGATCTCCCATCGTTTTGGAATCTATCAAGTTTCCGGAATCAGTGATTTCAGTGGCGATTGAACCGAAAACTAAGGAAGATCAAGGGAAATTAGCTCTTTCGCTGCAGAAATTGTCCCGGGAAGACCCTTCATTTAGGGTGAATAGCGACCCTGAGTCTGGGCAGGCAATTATCTCGGGTATGGGTGAGCTTCATTTAGAAATCATTGTTGACCGTTTAATACGGGAATTTAAGGTAAATGCTCATGTTGGTAATCCCCAGGTTGCTTACCGGGAGACTATTACCCGGAAGGCGGTTGCTGAAGGGAAATTTATTCGCCAATCTGGAGGACGCGGCCAGTATGGCCACGTCTGGTTAGAGCTGGAACCTCAACCTCCAGGAACGGGGTTTCTTTTCGAGAATAGAATAACGGGGGGGGGTATCCCCAGAGAGTATATTCCGGCGGTTGGAAAAGGCACTCGAGAAGCAATGGAAAGCGGACCTGTAGGAGGGTATCCTTTAGTTGACTTAAAGGTAGCCTTGATTGACGGTTCTTATCATGAGGTTGACTCTTCCGAATTGGCTTTTAAAATTGCTGGCTCCCTTGCGTTTAAGGAGGGGGTGATGAAAGCTTTTCCTATATTGTTAGAACCCTTAATATCTGTGGAGATAGTAGTCCCCGAGGGCTATTTGAGCGAAGTAATGGGTGATATCAATGCACGGCGGGGAAAAATTTTGGGAATGGAGAGGCAGAGTACCACGGGTATTATTGCTGCCCATATTCCTTTAGCTGAACTGTTTGGATACGTTACGGTGCTTAGGTCCTTGACCCAAGGACGAGGGACGTACACCATGCAGTTTTACCAGTATGTTAAATTATCTGATGTTCAAGCAAAAAAAGTTGTTGCAAATAGTTAAAACGTGTGTTAATAATTTTCATTTTTCTAAATGAAGAGGGAAATTTATTTTAAAGCCTTACTTAACACTTTTCTTACCTTATTCATAATGAATACGTAAGATCGTTAAAATAAGGAGGAGCAGGACATGGCGAAGGCTAAATTTGAGCGAAGGAAGCCCCATGTAAATATAGGGACGATAGGGCATGTAGATCATGGGAAGACAACGTTGACGTCAGGGATAACGAACTATTTAGCATTAAGTGGGCAGGCTAAAT
>JAZDOO010000293.1:0-4610 GCA_043798555.1 Pseudomonadota bacterium
TGTGAAAGAAGGGATGGCTGTGTGACCTGGGAGGTCTGGAGCGAAATGACTAAGGCACTCGAGAAAGTTCTTGAGCGCACAACGGTTCAAGACCTTGTAGAAAGGAAAAAACAAAAAAGCAATTCTCGTATGTTCATCTATCACATCTGACCTGGAATCAGCAAAGAGTTGATTCAAAAAGTGTGTCAGACTACGGAGTGGGGGAAGCTAAATGGGACGAATTTATAAAGATATAACTGAAACTATTGGAAATACGCCACTCGTGCGCTTGAATAAAATCACTGAAGGAATAGATGCCAACGTGGTGTCCAAGCTCGAGTCATTTAATCCGCTTGCCAGCCTGAAAGACCGAATCGGCGTGAGTATGATCAATGACGCTGAAAATAAAGGACTCATCAATAAGGATACTGTACTTATCGAGCCAACGAGCGGAAATACGGGTATTGCACTGGCGTTTGTCTGTGCAGCGAAGGGATATAGGTTGATCTTGACCATGCCAGATACCATGAGTATGGAACGGAGACAGCTTCTTCGTGTTTTTGGCGCTGAGATTATTCTGACCCCTGGTTCAGAGGGGATGGCGGGAGCAGTTAAAAGGGCTGAAGATCTTTTGAAAACCATGGAAAACGCTTTTATGCCGCAGCAGTTTAAGAACCCGGCTAATCCGAAGATACATCGAGAAACGACCGCCGAGGAGATATGGCGAGACACCGATGGCAAGGTAGACATTATGGTCGCTGGCGTGGGAACCGGGGGGACAATAACGGGGGTGGCCGAAGTGATCAAGCTTCGCAATCCTGAATTTAAGGCGATTGCAGTTGAACCGAAGGACTCACCCGTGCTCTCGGGTGGTAAAGCGGGCCCTCACAAGATTCAGGGGATAGGTGCTGGTTTCATCCCTGAGGTTTTAAGAATGGATCTGGTGGATGAAGTTGTTCAGGTCACAAATGAAGATGCAGGTGAGACGAGCAGGCAACTTGCAATAAAAGAAGGCATTTTGGGAGGAATTTCATCAGGGGCGGCGGTATGGGCAGCTCTTGAGGTAGCGAGGAGGAAAGAAAACAAAGGGAAATTGATCGTGGTAATTCTTCCTGACACTGGTGAACGGTACCTCACCACCTGGCTGTTTCAGCAGTAAAGTTTTTACCGCCTGTAAGGTGGTGGCTTCAAAACGTTTTGAGTGTTGGGTTTCGGGGCAATAAAGAAGGTTATTTTGGTGTTAAGAGAGGGAGGTGGTTATAATGTTATGGATCATGCAAAGTGGAATCTCGGTTGATGATTTTATTAGATGAAGGGAACAAAGAGATTCTACGGAGGAAACCATGGCTAAGACAATTAAGGAAATTAACGAGAAGATACAAAAAGGTCAAGCGGTCGTTGTGACTGCTGAAGAGATCATTGATATTGTTGAAGAAAAAGGCGAGAAACGGGCCGCTCAGGAAGTAGATGTTGTTACTACTGGAACCTTCGGCCCAATGTGCTCCTCAGGCGCTTATCTCAATATAGGCCACTCCAAACCGAGGATAAAGTTAGGGGGCGGCAAGGCATACCTGAATGACATTCCTGTTCATACCGGGCTGGCGGCAGTTGATCTCTACTTTGGAGCAACTACACTCCCCGATGACGACCCAAGGAATAAACACTATCCCGGTGAATTCAATTATGGCGGCGGACACCTCATTCAGGATTTAGTGGCAGGAAAGGATGTAAAGCTTATTGTTACCGCCTACGGCACCGACTGTTATCCCAGAAAGAAGCTTGAGACGTGGATAAACATTAAAGACATTAATGAGGCAATGCTTTTCAATCCTCGTAATGCCTACCAAAACTATAACTGTGCGGTGAATCTTTCCGATAGGATTATTTATACCTATATGGGCGTTCTGAAACCCAATTTAGGAAATGCAAACTACTGCAGTGCTGGCCAGCTTTCACCACTTCTGAATGACCCATTGTATAAAACTATTGGCATGGGAACAAGAATTTTTCTTGGGGGGGGAATTGGATACGTAGTCTGGCATGGGACCCAACACAATCCTAACGCTAAGCGCGGAGACAACGCAGTTCCTAAAGTTCCCTCAGGGACTCTTGCGGTTATGGGGGACCTTAGACAGATGAAACCGGAATGGCTTGTTGGTGCTTCTTTTCAGGGATATGGCTCAACCTTAACCGTCGGAATTGGTATTCCCATTCCAATCCTCAACGAAGAGATATGCAGGTTCACCGCGGTCAAAGATGAGGAGATTTATGCCCCAATTGTGGACTATAGTAAGACCTACCCGGAGCGGGAGTCAGAGACCCTTGGCGAGGTGAACTATGCTCAGCTCAAGAGCGGCAGAATTACCATTAACGGGAAGGAAGTGCCTACTGCACCGCTTTCGAGTTACTCCAAGGCGAAGGAAATCGCTGAGACCCTGAAAAGATGGATCCATGAGGGTAGATTTTTTTTGATTGAGCCAGTGGTAGCTCTACCTGGTTCAGGATCAGGATATGGTTTTCGCCCTCTGGTTGAAAGGCCAGTCGAATAGATACCTGAACACGGTAAAGGAGAAAGTACCGGGACTGTGTAACTATGAGGTCTGATGTGATTTCACAAAAGATAGTGTTAAGGTTTCCACGTCATCTGGTGGATAAGCCCATTGTATGTACCCTGGTGAAGCGCTATGACCTTGACTTTAATATCCTGAAAGCCAATGTCACTCCGAAAGAAGAGGGACTTTTAGTTTTGGAGATCAAGGGTGATAATGAGTCCTTCAGACAAGGGATGCATTACCTTGAGAACGTTGGCGTTTGGATACAACCGCTAAGCCAGGACATTCTACGAAACGATGACCGCTGTATTCATTGTGGAGCCTGCATCTCGGTTTGTCCAAGTGGAGCGCTGATGCTTGAGCGCAATACAATGAAAGTCAATTTTGATAACGAAAAGTGTATCGCCTGTGAGCTCTGCATCAAGGCATGCCCACCAAGGGCAATGGAGGCACACTTTTAACAAAGGGTGGTAGGCGACAATATTCAATATGGAGGAAATAACTATGGTGCAGAAAATATTTAGCGGAGGCGGGGAGAAGGATGTTACCAAGGCAATCATTTCAGCATTTGCCCGTCAATTCTTGGAATACGTAGAGAGCGATTGCATCATTGTAGGTGCGGGACCTGCCGGCTTGATGGCTGGGATGATCATGGCTAAAGAAAGGATAAAGATATTTATCATCGAACGGAACAATTATCTCGGAGGAGGATTCTGGATCGGTGGCTACTTGATGAATAAGGTAACAGTGAGATCACCGGCTCAAGTTGTTCTGGACGAACTTGGAGTTCCATATTCAGAGGCCTCGCGAGCTCTTTACGTAGCCGACGGCCCTCATGCCTGTTCGAAGCTCATCGCTGCTGCGTGCGACGCAGGGGTTAAATTTGCTAATATGACTATATTCGATGACATAATCCTTCGGGAGGAAAACCGAGTAGCCGGGGTTGTGATCAACTGGACTCCGGTCCAGTCCTTGCCCAGAGAGATAACCTGTGTTGATCCCATTGCCCTGGAAACAAGGCTGGTAATTGACGCTACCGGACATGATGCCTGCGTAGCAAGGAAGCTTGAACAAAGAGGCCTGCTCAAGACCGCTGGCTACGGTGCTATGTGGGTTGAACGATCCGAGGACTTAGTGGTTGAGCATACGGGACTTGTTCATCCCGGTCTCGTAGTTGCAGGGATGGCTGTTAGTACAGTATATGGGCTCCCACGCATGGGACCTACCTTTGGAGGTATGCTTCTTTCAGGAAAGAAAGCAGCTGAGGTTGCGCTTGAGATTTTAAGAAGAGAATGAACCGTATGAATGGTGAATTTACTGTCCCTTCGATTATCCATCTTTACAATGGAACTGACCCCTTAGAGGTAAATGTTGATAACCTTGTTGCATTTTTGCGAGAGCACTTTCCCCACTCGATTATCAATATTCGCGAAGATTTTTTTCGCTACTGGTTTCAAAGATGTGAGAAAAAAGAAAAGAAGGCAATGATGATTGCGAGAAGGCTTGCTCAGGCAAGGGTGCGGCAGCCACACAAACGTCAGCTTAATCATGATCCTTTGCCTGGTGAGATTTCATTCGAGCGTAAATTCCTCGCCGCGGGTAGCGGCAAGCCAACCGGAATACTCTATGACGGCCACAAGTTGATTGCAATTTACTCAGATATGTTTACTCCTGATGAAGTGAGTTTGGAATATTGTCATATTTTCCTGACTAATCAACTCTTTGGCACGTGGGATAAAAATGACTGTCGCTATCACGTGAGGGTTTCACTCTATGGTTTTCCCTCATTCATATCAACGAGAGGAATAGTAGAGGGTCCGGCAAGGCCACGGGAGTATTACCTGGGACGGAGGTTAGGTGCAGGTCAAGCAGACCTGGAAGAAGCATTCCACGAGCAATACATTGGCCACGGAGACAGTCGACTGCAAGAGGTAATCAAGGGGTATTTACTACAGGTCTTGTTTTATCACATCACGGGTGACCCATTCTGTAATGATAATGAGTGTCGCCTCTTCAATGCCCACTGGCAGGAAGAAATGATCCACGCCCAAATGAGGCCAGGCACGGGTCTCTGTACCC
>JAZDOO010000299.1:0-2044 GCA_043798555.1 Pseudomonadota bacterium
AACTCAACCCACTCGCTGTGGAGGGGTGGTATTGACTGCTTGATCTTCCCCTGCCCTTTTAGAACGACCCAGATCTCCTTATGGGGATGAAGCCGTTTATAGCCGGCAGGGAAACGGCAATCAGTGATGGCAGCCGTCTGCTCAGCGATGAGGGGGTTAACAAAGCACCGGCATTTCCCTTTTCCCCACTCAATAAAGTCTTTTGGTTCCCGATCGGGTGAACTTATGACTACAGTCTTGGTTCCTTCAGCGTAATCGAGAGCCCGGGTTTCTTCACGCCCTTTCCAGCCATTACGAAGCCAACTCGGCAAATCCCGCTCCCGATCCTTATCCACGGAGAGGAGCTCGCTCCAGTCTTTTACCTGAATACGGTCGGTGATATCCGAGAAGGGAACTGCTCCTGGAGGTGCTGGCTCAACCATACCAAGGCTCTGAAGCCGAAGCAGCCCACCTACATCATAGAAGATCTCACTCTTTTTATCCCCTACGTTAGTCAAAAAAATGTGAGCATGGCCAAACCTCCCACCCTCTTCAGAACTGTGAGTCATAAAATTTGTGCCAACAGGAACTGCCACCACATCCCCCACCCTCACCAGCCTGCTCATTTCCTTGTTATTGGGGAGCACCATATCAACTATGGTATCGCCACTGATACAATATTGAATCTCATTGTGGGAGAACTGCCAATCCACATAGCTCGGGAATAGTTCCATACCCACTTCAACCCCCTGCTCGCAAATCATAGTCTTAAAGAAGATTTCAATATTGAAGGCAGGGATTGGGAAAAAGTAATACTCTTTATGGTGAGCATGCTGGACCGAAGGATATGGGAACCGAGCGATCGAATTCTCGAGTTGTCGCAGGGCAATCAAAGTGGTAAGGTCGATACTATCTGCTGCCAGTGCGTCCTTAATCTCCTTGATCTTCTCCGGAGTGAGATCCTTGGTTTGTGCGTGACGGAGTGCCCATAAATAGGTCTTCCCTTCACTTAAAAGTTTTAAAAGGTTTGCAGCCATGTACGATCCTTTCTTTTCAATTACCATTCGGGCAATTTATACACTCTCTGGGCATTGCGACCCGCTAACATTTCGGTCTCTTCCCAACTGAAGGTAATACCATGCTCTTTCCCCACATCCGGGAGGTTTCTTAACATATTTACGAATATCCTGGAATGCTCTCTATCGTCGGGCAACGTGAACCCAGGAAGATCTGTCCCAAAGATTACACGGTGTGCTCCAATGATGTCCATCTCGGTCCTAAGCATCCTGAGGAGCCTCGGAATATCCTTCGTGAGCCCCACAACCTTTTCATTCCAGGCGGTAATATCAAGGTAGATATTCCATTTGGTTCGGGCGATTCCCATTGCGTCCTCCCACCAAGACGTACTGGCGTTGGTCTGAATGCCAGAATGCGCGATGATAATTCTCAGGTCCGGAAAATCCATGGCTACCTGCTCGATATATTTCGGGTGGGACGTCATACTGTAAAGGGCCCGACAGAAGGTATACCCAGAATGAATCAGAACGGGGACATCAAGTTCAACACACTTATGATAAAGGGGATAACACCGTGGATCATCGGCGGTGAAACCACAGGGGGGGTAAAGTTTAAGTCCAATGGCCCCATATTCGGTCACCGCCTTCTCAAAAATCTTAACCGCGTTATATCGCCTGGGATCCACGCCGGCGAAAGAGTGAACTTTACCAGGATACTTTTTGGCCATTTCACAGGAGTAATAATTGATTTGATCCTGCGTGTATCCGGAATCTTCTCTCCACCGGGGATAGGTTTGATCATAAGTAGTGACCATGCCCCAGTCTAAAGGCATAATGACCGATAAATCAATACCGCCACAATACTCTTGATCGGCAAGGTATCTTTTGCCATCTGGATCCAAGGGCAAGAAATTCTCTGAGCCAATCGCCCCGCTCTTTAATACGTCCCACGGGTCCAGAGGAGGAAACTGCAAGAAATTGGCACCACAGTCAGCGATAGTCCATTGGAAACCGGGCGGAAAAAAATTCATATCCTTCCACCAATGGGT
>JAZDOO010000307.1:0-28053 GCA_043798555.1 Pseudomonadota bacterium
TTAGGGAGAGCAAATCCGTTGTAACCGAGAGAAGCATTTATCCTAAAAATGGCTATCAGCCAAAGGGGGGAGGTTTTGAACGAGACTTTATGCTGGAAGTGCTCAACCCCTCAGCCAGTGTGCTTGCCTTTGCCAAGCTCGACCGAAGGCATAAACTTAAGATTACCTATCGAGATGAAACCGGTATCCGCAGGAATTATGAAGTGGACTTTATCGTAAAAACCCCCGACAGATTTTTCCTGGACGAGACTAAGGCGGATAAAGACCTGACAACTCCCAATGTTGCCGTTAAGGTAAGGGCGGCAATCGCCTGGTGCGAGCAGGCTTCTACTGTTCTACCCCCTCAGGAACTCCAACAACCGCAGGAATGGGAATACTTAATACTTTCCGAAGGCCTGTTCTATAGGAACAGAGGTCTTGGGTTTGATGGTTTTGTTCCTTTATGCCAGGGGCTGCGAGACAAGATTATTGCACAGGCGCAAAGGACATTGTTTTTGATGTAGAGGCATCTTTGCTTCATCATGGTGGTGATTGGTGATATTTAACGATGTTTTCAACGGAGAGGATAATTTAAGGCGATGGAGACAAAATCGGAGAAAGACATATTGAAGGAAAAAATTCGGAATCGCGAAGCTAAGGTTGGGATTATTGGGATGGGGTATGTGGGTATTCCCCTTACCTTAACATTTTTAAACAGTGGTTTTACTCTCCTGGGATTTGATATTGATCAGAATAAAGTTTCCTCCCTTAACCGGGGGGAAAGCTACATTAAACAGTATCCAGCAGAGTTATTTTCTCAATATTTAAAAGAGGGGAAATTTTCCGCTACCTCAGATTTTAAAAGGCTCGCAGAAGTTGACTGTATCCTCATCTGTGTCCCTACCCCTTTGACCAAAATGAGAGAGCCTGATTTAACCTACGTAGTTAATACTACTCAGGATATAGCAAGAAACCTAAGGAAAGGACAACTCATTGTATTGGAAAGCACCACCTATCCAGGGACAACCGAAGAACTGATGTTGCCCCGATTAGAGGAAACCGGGTTAAAGGTGGAAGAAGACTTTTTCCTTGCTTTTTCTCCCGAGCGGGAGGACCCCGGGAATAAGTCCTGGAAAACTGCCACTATCCCTAAGGTGGTCGGCGGCGTGGGTCCGGTATCTACGGAAATAGCCAGCGATTTTTATCAGGGTGCCATTTCTCAGGTAGTCACGGTTTCATCTGCCCGGGTAGCAGAAATGACTAAACTCCTGGAAAACATCTACCGGAGTGTAAACATCGCATTAGTGAATGAGTTGAAGATTGTGGGAGATAAAATGGGAATTGATATCTGGGAAGTCATCGAAGCTGCAGCTACCAAGCCCTTTGGATTTACCCCGTTTTATCCGGGACCGGGTTTGGGAGGGCACTGTATTCCTATCGACCCTTTTTACCTTTCCTGGAAAGCCCGGGAATACCATATCACTACCAGATTTATCGAACTCGCTGGTGAAATCAACACCCGAATGCCGGAATATGTGGTGGAAAAAACCATTGATGCTCTTAACGTACAAAAGAAAAGCCTTGCCGGCGCAATCGTCCTCATTTTAGGGGTGTCCTACAAAAGGGACATTGATGACCTTCGGGAGTCACCGGCTTTAGAGATCATCAGGCTGCTTCAGAAAAAGGAGGCCCGGGTGCTTTACCATGATCCTTTTTTTGCCACTATTCCGCCGTTGCGAAAAGGGAGTATTGATTTAACATCAGAAGAGCTTACTGCCGAACTGCTTACTACCGTGGATTGTGTGATTATCACCACTGATCATTCCGATTACGACTACCATTGGATTGTAAAACATGCGCCCCTGATTGTTGATACCCGCAATGCTACCCGAAACGTAAGGGAAGGGCGGGGGAAGATCGTGAAAGCATAGGGCGGGGATCAGTGGTCAGGGATCAGTGGCCAGTAGACAGAGAAAAGGGTAGGACTTCTGACTTCTTATCTCGTTGACACGTGAGATAATATTTTTTTCCACAGATCTTCCTTCCCTTCTCCACTTACCGCCGAAAATAGTACTATTTGGCTTTCTTCTAAGGAGAAGCTTTTTTTAATCAGAGCTTTTTGTTTGGTTTTCTGGTTGTGGGATACCTTGTCAATTTTAGTCAGCACCACCGCGAGGGGAATGTTGTGGAACTTTAACCACTCTAATAAGCTGATGTCATCACTGCTGGATTCTCGCCGGCAATCCAAGATAACCACCACAAGATAGAGATTTTTTCTGCTTTGCAAGTAGGTCTCCACCATCGGCTTCCACTGGCGCTTTATTGCTAAAGGAACTTTGGCAAAACCATACCCCGGGAGGTCCACAAAGGTAATTTTCTGATTGATGCGGAAGAAATTGATGGATTGGGTACGGCCAGGAGTAGAACTGGTATGGGCAAGCTTTTTACGGTTGACTAAGGTATTGATAAGGGATGATTTCCCCACGTTCGATTTACCCGCAAAAGCCACTTCTGGCAATGAATCAGGAGGGTAATCCTGAGGTTGAAAAGTGCTTTTGATAAACTCAGCGGAAGTTATTTTCATGGAAACATACCTGTGGTTCAGAATTCAGAATTCTAAGCGATAAATCACCGTAAATTATTTTTTTTCGCTCACCTTGGGGAGTAAGGAGAATAAGAGCCCCATTTTCATCAATGGTCTCCGCAATTCCTTCTTCTTGAACATTATCCGCTATGATCGTCACCGGTTTTCCAAGAATTATGGAGTGGGATAACCATTCCTCCCGAAGGGAAGCCACATTTTTGGAAAGAAATTGGTGATAAAGCTGATCCATTTTTTCTAATATACTTTGAAGAAGGATAAGTCTTTTCCAGCGTTTCCCCGTTTCCTTTTTAATACTGGTGGCAATACTTCCGATTTCCGAATCCAATGAGGGATCAAAATTGACATTGACCCCAATTCCCACCACTGCCCAGTTAACCTGATCAGGAGTGGCGGAAAACTCAGTTAAGATACCACAAAGTTTGCGGTTAGTTACATAAATATCATTGGGCCATTTAATACCCGCGTTTATTTTTACCGTAGCGATAAGACTTTTGCACACTGCCAGAGAAGAGAGCAGAGTCAACTGAAAAATCTCCGGGGGTGAGACCGGGGGATAAAATATGATACTGAAAAGGAGATTTTTTCCCGGAGGGGATACCCATTTTCTTTTTAGCCGGCCTTGACCCTGGGTTTGATATTCGGTGATCACCAGGGTTCCATCTGGTACTCCCTGGGCGGCGAGCAGTTTTGCCTTGCGATTCGTTGAATCCACCTCAGGGTAATAGAATACCTGACGGGCGATGATTGAGGTTTTTAACCCCATTTTAACAAAATGGGGAAGAAGTTTATCAGGGATAGCGCGAAGCTGATAACCAAGGTTGCGACTGGAGGTGATACTGCACCCTTCTTCTCTCAGTTTTTTAATTCGTTTCCAGATGGCAGTACGGGAGAGGTTAAGCTCCCGGGCAATTTTTTCTCCGGAAAGGTATCCCGGGGAAGAGGAGAGAAGGTTGAGAATAGTAGTATCAATCGCCTCGATCATTCGGGAATAAATCGGAGAAGTCGTTTGATTGCCGCCAGCTTATCCTTTTCACCAATTTTTGCCCTTGAGACCGCCTGGCGGAGAATATCTATACTTTTATCATACGTTATTCGATCAACCGGATAAGGATGTCCGTCTTTTCCTCCATGGGCAAAGCTAAAGCGAGCTGGATCACGATAGCTGGGAGGAACTCCATATACCAGTTCAGAAACAAGACTCAAGGCCCGGATTGTTTTAGGACCTACTCCGGGCAGTCCCAGAAGACATTCAAAATTTTCTGGCTGAGCGTCATAGGTGTGGCAAAAAATAGTGTAGAGCCGTTCGGGATTGATGTCATTGAGGGCTATGTGGTGCCGTGAAGGGAGCTCTAAGGTTTTTAAATGATTCAGTTCATGAACCAGCTTTTCCGGATACTCTCTCGCTAAAGAGGCAGTAACATTTCGTGTCCCTTCACTTTCCTTTGCCACCAAATTAAGCGCGTTTTCCGCCTTTTTATCCGTACAGATTGCCTGATGGGGTTCGCAGACAAAATCTTCCAACCCCTCGGATAACCAATGGTACCGTCTTGCGAACCCGGATACTTCATTCATCCCTTGTTGAATTACTGCCCAGGTTCCTTCCCGGGTAAAAACAAAGGTGTGGTGGTAAATTTGGTACCCGTCCTGAAGCCCACTGCTATCCACCTTTGCCGACATCCGGCTTGCATACTTTAAATGCTCTGGGTTCGTAGTAAGAAGAGAGCCAACTCGCTCAATTTCATGGGGAGTTTGGCGGGAGGTTTTCCCTTTTCCACCGGCTACAAAAAGCCCCAGTTCTTTCTCAACCCCTTTTACACCCTCTTTAAGGGCTCCACACACCGTGGTGGTGAGGCCGCTGGAGTGCCAATCGAACCCCACTATACATCCCAGAGCCTGAAACCACGCCGGGTCAGAAAGTTTCTCTAAAACCGCTTTCCGCCCCAGCTCCATTACCATGAGCATCACTATTTCCCGCACCAGAGCCGCCATTCTTTTAAACAGCCAGGACGGTGCTTTACCATAATGAAGGGGAAGGTTGACAACTCCGGTTCTCATAATTTGGTAGCTTCTTCGATGAATTTGGTGAGTTCATTTACAAAAGCGGAGAGACCTCCTTGGGGAACAATGATAAAGCTACGCTTGTCCCCGGATTTTTCCGTAATTTTCAGATACCTTCCGTTGGGATTTTCCTTTAAATCCAAAAAGAAGAGTTTATTTTCAATTTCAAACCTGCGGCTGAGTAATTCATTATCCATAAATCTAACCCTCCCAATTTTTATAGTAAACGTTTAAACTAAATAAATCCCCTATCACCGATAAATTCTAATCAAGCACAAGATTTAAATGTTCTAAGCTGTGAACCTGGAAATATTTTGTGTTTTGAATTTTGGTCATTTGAAATTGTTTCGAATTTAGGATTTAGGATTTATTATGACTTTTCCCTTGTATTATGGCTTTTTGTTCTTATAAACCGGCAGAAAATCTTCCCCCAGTTCAGTTAGTTTCTGGTTTTTTTTATCCTTCATTGATAGGAGCGGTATTTTCACTGGCCATTCAATCCTGATCACCGGGTCTGCCCAAAAGATACCATAGTCATCATCAGGTACATAAAAATCCGTACACTTGTAAATGACATCCGCAGTGTCACTGAGAACACAAAAACCGTGGGCAAATCCTTCGGGAACCAGGATCTGAAGCGTAGTTTCTGCGGTAAGCTGCGGGCCCACCCATTGTCCAAAGGTAGGAGAACCGCGGCGGATGTCCACTACCCCGGCAAAAATTTCTCCGGTGATCACATACACCAGCTTCGCCTGGGGGTATCGGAGCTGGTAATGCAACCCGCGAAGCGTGTTTCGTTTTGAATGAGAATAATTGTCCTGCACAAAGTTCGGGTGGATACCAGCGTCAGCATATTTTTTCTGGTGGTACGTTTCCAGGAAAAATCCTCGTGGATCTTCATATACCTCTGGTTCAATGAGCAAAATGTCAGGGAGTGCAGTCCCGATTATTTTTAAAGGCATGTCTTTTCCTCTTCTTCAAGGATCTCCAGGAGATATTTGCCGTATTCATTGTTTACCATAGTACAGGCAAGCGCCTTGAGTTGCTCTCCTGAGATGTACCCCAGGCGAAAGGCAATTTCCTCGACACATGAGATTTTGAGACCCTGCCGCGCCTGAATAGCTTCCACGTAGTTGGAAGCCTGTAAAAGGGATATATGGGTTCCCGTGTCCAACCAGGCAAACCCGCGTCCCAAAATTTCTACCCGAAGCTTTCCCCGTCGCAAGTACGCTAAAATTACGTCGGTAATTTCAAGTTCCCCCCGGGCCGACGGTTTAAGGGATTCAGCAATTCTTACCACATCATTGTCATAAAAATAAAGACCAGGAATTGCGTACCGGGATTTTGGTTTCTTAGGTTTTTCTTCTACCCCGATAACGTTACCGTTATGGTCAAACTCAACCACCCCATATCGTTCCGGGTCGCTGACTAAATACCCAAAAATAATGCCCCCTTCCTTAAGGCTCACGCATCTTTGGAGGATATCGAGAAGGCCGTGGCCATAAAATATATTATCCCCAAGGACAAGGGCGACGGGATCATTTCCAATAAAGTTTTTGCCAATGATAAAAGCCTGAGCCAGGCCTTCGGGGCGAGGCTGGGCAGCATAGGAAATAGATACCCCCAGATGGGATCCGTTTCCCAAAAGAGCTTGAAACTTAGGGAGATCATCCGGGGTGGAAATGATGAGTATTTCGCGAATACCTGCCAGAAGCAATACCGACAAGGGATAATATATCATTGGCTTGTCATATACTGGCAAAAGTTGCTTGCTTACCACCCGAGTGATAGGATAGAGCCGCGTTCCCGATCCCCCTGCCAAAATGATTCCTTTCATCTCTTCAACTCTTAAGCTCTTAAACTTTTAAACTCTTTTTTCATCCATACTGTTCTTTAATCCAGGATTGGTATTCCCCGCTTTTTACCCGATTCACCCATTCCTGATTTTCCACGTACCAGGTGATGGTTTTCCGAAGTCCGGATTCAAAAGACTCTTCCGGCGCCCAGCCTAACTCTTCTCTCACCTTGTTTGAGGCAATAGCATATCGCCGGTCGTGGCCAGGACGATCCTTGACAAAGGTTATCAATTCTCTCCGGATGCGGTTATCCAATCTTCCCTGAAACTGATCTAAGAGATCACAAATCAGCTTCACCAGTTCGATATTTTCCACTTCATTATTCCCACCCACGTTGTAGGTTTCTCCCCGCCTCCCTTCTTTCATAATCGTATAAATAGCAGTGCAGTGATCCCTCACATAAAGCCAATCTCTCACGTGATGCCCATCCCCGTAAACGGGAAGGGGTTTACCTTCAAGGGCATTCAGAATCATAAGGGGGATGAGTTTTTCCGGAAACTGATACGGGCCATAGTTATTGGAACAATTAGAAATGGTTATGGGGAGACCATAAGTCTGGTGATACGCTCTTACTAAATGGTCAGACGCAGCCTTCGAAGCTGAGTAAGGGCTGTTTGGTTGATAAGGTGTTTCCTCAGTAAAGTATCCTTCTTCGCCAAGGCTCCCAAACACCTCATCGGTGCTAATATGATGAAAAAGGTACATACGGTCTCTTCTTTTTCTTGCTGTTTCCAGCAACGTAAATGTTCCTACGATATTGGTCTGGATAAAGACATCCGGCCTTATAATGGAGCGGTCTACATGAGACTCAGCAGCAAAGTGACAGACCGTATCAATCTCATACTCCTTAAATACTTTGTCCATGCAGGCCCGGTCACAAATATCAGCTTTTATAAAGGTATAGCGTTCTTTAAAATAGCACTCCATGTCCGATACATTTTCCGGGTTGCCGGCATAGGTCAATTTATCCACATTAATGATACGTCCGTCAAAACCAGGCTCGGTTAATACATACCGGATAAAATTGGACCCAATAAAACCGCAGCCACCGGTAACTAAGAGATTCTTCATAATACTGTCGGTTTCGCTTCCTTTAGTAAGTGTTCACGATACGTGGATAGAAAATGATCCAAGTCGTCTTGCCAATGCCTCATGAGGTTAATCCCTTCTTTCTTAAGGTGCTGATTTTCCAAAATCGAATTTTTGGGCCTGGAAGCAGGGGTAGGGTACTCCTCGCTGGTACAGGGACTAACCCTATGGGGAACTCCCATGTGTTGGAGGAAGTAACTGGCGAATTCATACCAGGTACAATAACCCTCTGAGGTAGCATGATAAATGCCTTGACCATTTACTTCAATAAGTTTTTCAATCTGCAGCGCTAACGTGAATGACCACGTAGGTGAGCCAAACTGGTCATTTACTACTTTGATTTCCTTTTTGGGGTCATTTACGGCTAATCTAAGCATGGTTTTCAAAAAATTATGACCATAGGCACCATACAGCCACGCCGTGCGAACGATAGCGTGACGATTGGTTATGGTGCAGATTGCCCGTTCTCCCTCAAACTTACTCTTGCCATAATAGGAACGAGGGTTGGGGGTATCATCTTCTCCATAAGGTTCCGGAGGCTTTTTGGTTCCATCAAACACATAATCAGTGGAGAGATGGATAAGCAGTGCACCGTATTTTTGGGAAGCGAGGGCGAGATTTCTTGCTCCTTCCAGGTTTACCTTCCAGGCCAGTTCCTTTTTTGTTTCGCACTCATCTACTTTGGTATACGCGGCACAATTTAGTATAACAGAAGGATTAATACTCCTTAGGACCTCCTCCACGTTCCCAGGGTTGGTGATGTCCAATTGCTTTGAATTCAAGGGAACAACGTCATACTTCCGTTCCAGAATTTGGGTACAATCCCTCCCTAACTGTCCAGAACTCCCTGACACTACTATCTTCATTAAGCCCCACTGTAGTTTTATTAACTCCCGTGCAGCCTTCAAAAATTGAAAAACACGATAAAATCGTGTTAAGGGTAATAATAATTATGTAACTTAATAGTTGACAAGATGTTTTTGATAGATTATGTTACAATTGTAGTTTAAAATAAGATAATGTCAACGAAAAAATACTGCCTTCTGCGGGGAGGTTGATTGAGGGTTTAATTACAAAGTAATGGGGCATACGGGGAGCAGGAGGAGAAGGAGAAGGAGCAAAAGACCATGGGTATTTTTGACGAAAGCTTTTCATCAGTTGATTTGGCCAAAATATTTGGGGTTCATAGAGTAACCATCACCAATTGGGTAAAAAGGGGAGCACTTAAAGCCGTTAGGACCCCTGGGGGGAGATATCGAGTCACCAAGAAGGACCTAAGAGGATTTCTCCAGGAACGCGAAATGCCTGTTCCGGCCTTCCTTGATGTCGAAGATAAAACATTGGTGGTGGCAGTGGATGATGAGGAGCCAGTAATAGCACTCCTAAAAACTATCTTTTCCACTGAAGATATGCCGTATCTTTATAAATTCGAACCTTTTACCAATCCTGTGGAAGCAGCCCTATTCATCGGAGAACAAAAACCGGATCTGGTCCTTCTGGACCTGATCATGCCCGAACCCGATGGGTTCAAGCTGGCGGGAAAAATCAAACAGGTAAGCCCCGATACCAAGATCATTGTTATGACCGGATACGCCACTGAGGAAAATCTGGATAAACTTAAACAGTATAGCATTGATGCGCTCTTGACAAAACCCTTTAATTACCAGGGGATAAAAAAGGCGATTGATAAGGTATTTGTGAAAAAATAATCCCTCCTTCCGAGTCTGTCCGACAATCTCAGAAAGCGTTTTTTTGTTATTCGGAGCGGAGCGAAGAATCTGATAAATAGAGTCATAACGCACCCCATAAAGGGGTGGCGTGACGGCTGTGAGCCGTCTCAAAGACGGCCAGTTAATAGAGTACCTTAATTGAGCCAAAAGTTCTAAAATCCCCTCTCTCTGTCTCTCCTTTAGAATCTCTCTCCCTCAACCGCCGCCTGTAACCGAGTGTCAAAGGTTAAAAGCAGTAATTCAGGGATTTGTTTTTGAATGCTTTTGGCAATGGCAAGGTGCCAGAGGTCAGCCCCCCTGAGGGGCCATTTTTTGGAAAGGGTCAATATAACCTTCCAGTCGGGAGAAAGATTAATTCGCCTCCAGGGACCGTTATTGAGGGTTTCAATTGCCGCATCTATTAGAATCCCGGTCATGAGCTTTTCTCTTTTTATCCTGGCAAGCACAGTGAGCACTTCCTTCCCTTCTTTAACCAGTTTCAGTAACTTGCTCAGGTTAATCTTCGCCTCCCGCACACCCATACTTATTACTTGCATCGTTGCACCTTGCTTAAAGTGGTTTTGTAATTACATTAAGAATGTAACCATTATAATTACATTAAATGCATCTGTCAAATTATTTAGTTATTAATATGTGTACTCTTCAAGCTTCAAATTTCCTTTCCAATGTGAGAAAATGTGATTTAATTTTGATCATTACGATCTACAAATAAAATCCAATTATCCAGGGAGATTAATTTTTGGAACGGACACAATTAACGCTAATCTTGGAAAGCTTGCTGTTTTCATCAGAAATGCCGATAAAGGTGGAAAAATTCCACGAAATTTTTCCGGATATTCCCCAGAAAGAACTGCGGGAAATAATAATAGAATTAAAGGGAGAGTATGAGCGGCTGAACCGGAGCTTCTCTATTCGGGAAGTTGCCAACGGTTTCCAGCTCTGCACCAAGCCAGAATACTCGGAGTGGATTAAGAAATTTAAGAAAATTCGTCCTTCACGGCTGAGTTCCGCTACCATGGAAACCTTAGCGATCATTGCTTATAAACAACCCATCACCCGGGCGGAGATTGACGAAATCCGGGGGGTTGACTCGGGGGGAATTATCCGCTCGCTCCTGGAAAGAAAGTTAGTAAAACTATTGGGAAAGAAAGAAGTTCCAGGGCGACCCCTCCTTTATGGGACTACCCCAAAGTTCTTGGTTATGTTCGGCCTTAAGGGGCTTAAAGACCTTCCCGCTTTGGAAGAGATAGGCCAGTTGAACGAAAACTCTCTCCCGCTTTTCTCTGAGAAACTGAAACAGAAAGCTACGGAGGCGCCTTCTTCTCCTGAAGCAGTGGTGACCCATGAGGAGAATTTAGAATAAATTATCATTTATTTCGTAGGCTTAACGGAGAAAGATGCAAGAAAAAATACAAAAAATTATTGCCAATGCCGGAATCACTTCCCGCCGGAAGGCGGAGGAACTCATAAAAGAGGGTAGGGTAACTATTGATGGAGAAAAGGTTACCAAGCTCGGGATCCGGGCTGATGCTACTCAGGATAAAATCAAAGTTGACGGTAAACTGCTTACCGGTAATAAGAAGAAAATCTATATTATCCTTAACAAACCGAGAAGATATATTACCACTCTCGATGACCCCCAAAAAAGGCCGAGCGTTGCTGAGTTACTAAAAAAAGTTAAAGGCCGGGTATTCCCGGTAGGACGTCTCGACTATGACGCGGAAGGGCTTCTTTTACTTACTAATGATGGTGCACTGGCACATCGGCTTCTTCACCCTCGTTTTGAGGTTCCCCGGACCTATCTGGTTAAAGTTAAAGGGGTTCCTGGTGCCGAGGCGTTAAAGAGTCTTCGAACCGGTGTTCGTCTTTCGGACGGAATGACTTTCCCGGCCAAAGTGCGATTTCTTGAAAAAAGCAAAAAAAATAGCTGGATTATCATAACCGTTACCGAAGGAAAAAATAAATTGATCAAACGGATGTGTGACGCGGTGGGATATCCGGGTTTGAAGTTAAAAAGAACAAAATTTGGTCCTTTTTCTCTTGGCCAGCTCAAACCTGGTGAATACCGGACGATTCCTCCTGAAGAAATGGAAAAGCTTATAATTCGGAATGGTTAACCTGAGATATGAGATATGGGAGTAGGATGTGCGATTTGGGTTTTAAGGGTGCTATCATTGTATTTTGGCTGGTAATGATGGGTTTGCTCATTTATAAAAATTACGGAGAGACCTCGAGGGAGCGGATTAGCTTTGCAACCGTTAAAGATACCTTGGATGTTAGTGAAGAATGGATGGGTATATATTTTAAGGGAGAAAAGGTGGGCTATGCGGTTACCATAACCAAAAGGGTAGGGGATAAGTACGAAATTTTTGAGCATTCCCTTATGCATGTCACTATGTTAGGAGAAAAACAGCGCATTGAATCCAAGCTAAAGACCGTAGTAAATATAGATTTTTCATTAGAATCATTTGACTTATTCCTTGCTTCTGGGGAGGCTAAATTTTCTCTTCAAGGAACAGTGGTGGGGAAAATGTTGAATTTAACCATGACTTCGGGCGAGAATAAGACCCAAAGTACTTTTCCTTTAACCGAGGTCCCGTATATTTCCAGTACGTTAAAATCGTATGTTCTCAAACATGGACTTGAGGTAGGAAAAAAATACCGCCTGCCTTTTTTTGACCCTTCCACGATGAGCAGCAGCGAAATTCTCATTGAAGTTATGGGGAAGGAAGAAGTAACTCAAGCAGAACAATCAATTATGGCGTACCGGCTCAGGGAGTCCTTTAAGGGAATAGAGACGCTGGTATGGATTTCGGAAGGTGGTGAAACTCTAAAGGAAGAAAGCCCGATGGGGTTAACCCTCTTACAGGAGAGCCGGGAGAATGCACTCTCCGGGGAGTGGGCCAAAGGAACGAAGTCGGACCTGGTCCTGATGACCGCAGTGCCCTCTGATAAGTCTCTCCCTAACCCCCGTGAGAGCAAGCATCTGAAAATTAAGTTCTCAAATGTTTCCCTTAAAGAATTTGACTTAGATGGTGGACGGCAGCACCTCAGGGGCGATATGGTAGATATTCGGCAAGAAGATCCCATTGAGTGGGAGAATTACTCCTTACCTTATAAGGAAAAAATATTGGAGCAGTACCTTAAACCAACACCTTTTATCCAAAGTAATGATGTAAAAATAACCAGTTTGGCAAAAGATATTACCAAAGGCGTTTTAGATGCAGAAACCGCAGCGAGGATGCTGGTGAGCTGGGTGTATAAAAACATAGAAAAAAAACCCACCATGAGCATCCCGAGCAGCCTCGAAGTGCTTGAGCTTAAATCCGGTGATTGTAACGAACACACTGCTCTTTTTGCGGCCCTGGCTCGTTCTTTGGGAATACCTACCCGGATCTGCGTAGGGATAGTGTATATGGAGCGCAGTTTTTACTACCACGCCTGGCCGGAAATCTTTTTAGGCCAATGGGTGGCAGTGGATCCCACCTTTAATCAATTCCCGGCTGATGCTACGCATATCCGATTTGTGGTAGGCGATTTAAGCGATCAGATAAAAATATTAAAGATAGTAGGGCAACTACAGGTAGCAATCGTAGAATATTCATGATCGAACTGATTAACCTCACCAAGAAATTCGGACACCTTACGGCAGTAGATAATATTACGCTCACAATCGAAGCAGGGAGCATTTTTGGATTTCTCGGACCCAATGGAGCCGGAAAAACCACCACCATAAAGATGATGGTGGGACTGCTTAAGCCCACGTCAGGAACAGTCCTTATCGGGGGAAAAGATATTACGGTTCAACCGCAGGAGGTAAAAAGGATGGTAGGGTATATTCCGGACCGTTCTTACCTATATGAAAAACTCACCGGAAGGGAATTTCTTCAGTTTGTAGCCGGCTTGTATGGATTCACAAAGAACGAATGCGATGGGAAAATTGACCATCTTCTCCGCCTCTTTGGACTGGAAGGGTGGGGAGATGAGTTGATTGAAAGTTTTTCCCACGGTATGCGACAGCGTTTAGTGCTTTCCTCAACGCTCATTCACAATCCGAAGGTGATCATTGTGGATGAGCCGGTGGTAGGATTAGATCCTAAAGGAGCGCGACTGGTAAAAATGGTATTCAAAAATTTAGCGAAAGAAGGGGTCACTTTTTTTATATCCACCCACGTCCTGGAGATTGCTGAGGAACTGTGCGACCGGATCGCCATCATCCAAAAGGGACGCATCATTGCTCTGGGCACCATGGATGAACTGCAAAAGAACGTTAACCGGGAGAATAAGCGACTTGAATCCCTTTTTCTTCACCTCACCGGAGAAGAAGACATGAGTGAGACTATTGCCGCCCTAAAGAAGCTATAATTCCCATGAAGTTCTATCCGTCCATACTCTTCCCTTACTGGCAATCATTGAAACGGAGACTAACCTTTCCTGGGGGAAAGGAAGCGATTAAGCCAGCAATTTTCGCCATTATCGGAATAGGATTTTGGTCAGGGACATTTCTCATCATTTACCGGGTACTTGCCTATTTTCAAGGCATTGAGTCCTTAGGGGATTTTCTGGCGGCAAAATTACTTTTCATGGTTTTTCTGGTCTTTTTTTCCATACTGGTATTCAGCAATATTATTACCACCCTCTCTACGTTTTTTCTTTCGGAGGAACTCCAGCTCATTTTTTCTTTCCCCCTTTCCATTACTGAAATCTTTCTGGCGAAATTTGTAGAGACTATTGTGAATAGCTCATGGATGGTATTTCTGTTCAGTTTACCGGTTTTTTTGGCTTACGGCATGGTTTACAACGCCTCCCCGATGTTCTATGGGGTATGCTTTTTAGCGTTTGTCCCCTACCTGATTATTTCAGCCTCTCTTGGAATCATGATAACCATGGTGTTAGTCAATATCTTTCCTGCCCGCCGCACCAGAGACATTCTTTTTCTTTTGTCAATCCTTTTTGTTGTTTTTTTGTACCTCCTTTTTCGATTACTCAAGCCCGAAACTCTGGTTGATCCGGATAATTTTGCCAATCTCATAGATTACCTTACCGCCATGAAAACCTTCTCTTCCCCACTCCTTCCCAGCTTTTGGGCTACCGAAACAGTGCTCCCCTTTCTCCAACCCCTTCACCAAGGAGATAGTTTATTCTATCTTTTGATGCTCTGGAGTACCAGCTTAGCCTTGCTGGTGGTAAGTAACGGGATTGCTTCTCTCATCTATTTCTCGGGGTGGAGTAAGTCCCAGGAGGCGAAAAGGCTGCGATTATCCCGGAGTAGCATTTTTAATGCTTTTATTACTCTCGTTACCCGGCCCTTTAATTCAGTTACTCGGGTCATAATAGAAAAGGACCTGAAAATCTTTTTCCGGGATACAACCCAATGGTCACAGCTATTGCTTTTATTATCGTTGGTAGTAGTTTATCTTTATAATTTCAAAGTGTTACCTCTTGAAAAATCGCCGATTTCGAGTTTTTATCTCCAAAATCTTCTTTCCTTTCTTAACTTAGGACTGGCAGGGTTTGTTCTTTCGGCAATTGCAGTGCGATTTGTTTTCCCGGCGGTGAGTATGGAAGGACAATCGTTCTGGATAATAAAAACTTCTCCGCTTTCTCTTAAAAAGTTTCTTTGGAATAAGTTTTGGATGGCGCTGGTTCCTCTTTTAGTCTTGGCTGAACTGTTAACCTTTTTCACCAATTACCTCTTAAAAGTTACCCACTTCATGATGGGACTTTCCCTCATTACCATTTTTCTTATGACTTTCGGGATCACGAGCATGGGAGTGGGAATGGGAGCTATCTACCCTCGATTCAAGCACGGGAATACTGCGGAAATACCTTCTGGTTTTGGAGGGCTTATCTATATGATGTGCGCGGTAGGCCTTATTGGAATAACTATTGTTTTAGAAGCACGGCCAGTTTACATTCTTTTTATGTCCCAGTTAAAAAAATTTACTCCTTCAAACTGGTTTTATTTTGAAATGACTGTAGCCATTTCCCTCATTATGCTTATTAATATCGCTGCGCTGGTTTTACCCATGCGCTATGGCGTTAAATATTTAGAGGCAAGGGAACACATTGAGTAGGGTAGGGGGAGATTTACCTATGGCAACAACTCGACCTTTAACACCATCACTTCTCCAAAAAGGAAGGTAATTTTACCGGATGCGGATCATTTTTATTGGGGTAGGGAGGAGGAGATAGGAGAGGCAGTAAGGGAGTTCTTTTCAGAATATGTGTAGATTGGGGAAACAACATCTTTGCCCTTTACAATTAATTAATTTAACTGTATGAATGGTTATGAACTTTTGTACCTAATATCGGTCTTAACTACTACAAAAGCTTCGTGATGATGCTGGGAGAGGATGGATTTTGCAGAAGAGCGACGAAGTTCTGGTCGAAGAGACTCGGAGAGGCAATAAAAAATCGTTTGAACTTTTAATTATAAAATATGAGAAACAGATATTTAATCTTATTTTTCAATTCACCAAAGAGAGAGACGCAGTACCCGAGTTGGCACAAGAGACTTTTTTTAAAGCTTATCGGGCAATAAACTCATTTAAAGGTAAATCTTCTTTTTATACCTGGCTCCGTCGAATAGCGATAAACAATAGCATCAATTATCTCCATGCTCGCCGTGAACCTGCTTCACAAAATGGGGAAGCATTTGACAACCAAATTCAAAACTTAACCGATAATAAGTTTGAAACCCCTGAGAACAGTATCTTAATGCAAGAGGCTTCTTTAGTAGTTAGAGAAGCAATGGATTCGCTCCCGGATAGCTTTCGTTCTATTTTAATTATGAGAGAATTTGAAGATTTGAGCTATGAGGAGATAGCAGAAACGTTAAAGTGTCCGGTGGGTACTGTTCGATCCCGGCTATTTCATGCCCGGCGTATCCTTAAGGAAAAATTAGAACCATATAGATAGAGGGAACTTATGCAGTGCTCAGAATATCAAGAACTTATCTCAGCGTATATTGATGACGAACTATCGAAAAATGAGATCAAAAAATTATTAGTCCATTTTGATCATTGCTTAAATTGCAAGGAAGTACTGAGTACCTTTACGCTCCAAAAAGAAGGTGTAAGTGCCCTTCGCTCATCATACCTGGTGCCCGTTCCTGGCCCTGAATTTCCCCAAACAGTGATGGCAGAAATTAACAAACAAATTTCACCTTCAAAAACCATTAATGTATATCTCTCTTTATTAAACTCTTTTCATAGCTTTCTCTCCTTCATTAAGAAACCTGCCTTCGCCCTTTCATTTTCGTTTTTAATTGTCATAGGAATAGTAACCGGTACGTTATGGGAAAGTGTTTCCCCCAATAAGAATCAAAAAAAATTGCTGAGCGTTTATGAATTACAGGATAACAGAAACAGAATTCCCAAGGAAAATGTCACATTCACCAAATTCGAAAGGGAGGAACAATCAATATTTCACCATATTGCCCATTCATCAGTAGGAACCTTCGCTACTAAGCCCTGTTTATTAGAATACGCCGCATATACTTCCGTCTCAGAACACAATTAACCTTTAAAAACCATTGACTTTTTAAAATGATCAGTATGCAAATCATTCTCACCTGTCTTATAACGTATTACTTTTTCCTCCCCTCATTAGCTATCGGGCAGGATGTCAACGAAATCCTCCAAAAAATGCAAGGCGCTAATGCTTTAAGCAGGTACCAAGGAATGCTAACCACCGTTTTCATCAATACCCCCTTTACGAAAGTATATCGTTACAAAATTGTCAATTGCGGGAATCTTCTTCGAAAAGAAGAGCTTCTCACCGATGGAGACAATAAAGAGGTTAATTTTGATGATGGGAAATATCTGTGGCGTTTTTTCCCCCATAAGAATTTAGTAATAAAGGAAAGATCAAGGATCATCCAAGAGGACAATTACCGGAGGATTCAAGACGAGTTAGAACTGGTTAAACAAAACTATGCCATCCAGGTAATAGGGGAATATAACATAATTAACCGTAAAGGGTATAAGATTTCATTCAAACCAAAAAAAGCGGATCGTCCTCAACAAGTGCGCTGGATTGACGATCAAACCGGTATACCCTTTAAAATAGAAAAATACGGTCCTAATAATACCTTAGTATCAGTCTCATCATTTTCTGAAATAAATTTCCATATTTCCACCCAGGCAAGTAACCCTTTTCTCATGGTACCCCCAAACACATCCCTGACGGAAATACAAGAGAAAGGTAATTTGACCATTGAACAAGCCAATGACCTGATGGAAAATCAAATTATCCTCCCTCAGTATATCCCTACAGGATTCGTACTAAAAGATATCGTTTTTCGAATCCACGGCCCCGAAAAAGCGCTGCAATTATTCTATACCGATGGATTAAGTTCCCTCTCTGTCTTTGAAACTCACGGAGAAGGACAAGAAAGTAAATTGTTTTCCCCGGCGAATAAGATTAAGATCAAGGAAGTTGAAGCATTAATCAACGCGTCCGGCACATTAAATATCCTTAAGATCAGATCAAAACCCATTGGTACCACCATAGTGAGTGAAGTATTTCAACCGGAATTAATAAAAATGGGTGAATCATTAGCCCCGACAGAAATAAACACACCATTCGGTACGATTAAAAAACCAGCCCAAAAATAACCGCGATTTTTACCCACCAAAAACTAACGACATAGATAATATTCTACTGCCTTCAAGTTCCATCTTAACCGAAAAGCAAGAAGTTAAGGTAACTAATCAATATCTGGCTTAATTTTACCTTCTCAGACAAAAGGAATCGGTTACAAAGAATAGAGATTTTTGAGCATTATGATTAATTGTTAATGAATTAAATTAAGTTTTATCAATATCTTAAGGTAACTCTTAAACTTCACTTTAACAGAAAAACAAACTACAGGTTTTGTGTCTGATAAGATATATTATGTAAACTTTTAATTATTAAAAATATCTTTCAGCCTTTATCACAAAAAAAATAACTGTAAACGACCATCGTGACTTAGCAATTTTTAACAGGAATACGCTTAGTTACGGGGAAAAATGCAGGTGAATTTTAAATTTAAAAGGGGAATGGAGAGTTTAGTTTAACCCTCCTCCCCTTTTTCAGCGTTGCACTTATTAATGTTTGATCATTTTCCAGTGGGCGGTCTTCTTCTAAGTGGAGTATTACGGGGATATTTCCTGATTGGAGTTTCAGTCATCCTTCATATTTATATTCGAACTCACCCCTTTCTTTCATTTTATTGATTTCTTCCTGCCGTAAGGCATTTTTAAAGAGTTTTTCAGTCACTGTTAATGGGAATTCATCTCTAAATTCCACATAACTTGAATCTTTCGGTGCTGCGTACGGTGGAAATCGCTCCCGACAAAATTTAATAATTTCATCTGCCGTAAGTTTACCTTCGCGCTCAGGTTTAGGCTTAATAAAGATTTTTACCCGCTCACTTCCCGGGATTTTTGGATCCGGGATTCCGACGGCCGCAGCGACCGCAACATCAGGATGTTTAAATAGTTCCTCATCGAGTTCGGTAGAGTACACTTTGAATCCGGAAACGTTAATCATATCTTTGGTTCGATCTTCAATGTAAAAGTAACCATCTTCATCCATTCGAGCAATATCGTTGGTACACAACCAGCCATCATTTAGTCCGTCCCCCGGCGTGGGCCAATACCCTTTCATAACTTGGGGCCCCTTTGAATAGATTACTCCCGGCTCCCCAAAGGGTACCTCCTCCCCTGTCACTGGATCGATTATTTTAACCTCGGTATCAGGAACTGGTATCCCAAGGCTCAATTTTTCCTCTTTCATGAACCCGGTTATTTTTGAAAATGCCGAAACATTCAAATGTGTAAGTGGCCCGGTTTCGGTCAGGCCATAAGACTCCGATATCGGATTTCCCATTTCATTTTTAACCGCATCGGCAATCACTTTGGGAAGTGGAGCTGCACACGACATCATCATGGTCTGCATCCTTCCGACTTTGCTATGAACCATTCGGAAATATTGGGTAGGAACACAAGCAACCAGAAATGGACGATGGTCTTGCATGGTTTTTACCAGCAGTTCGTTGTCCCTCGGGTCTGGGATCAGCATGATTCGAAGCCCCCAATAGATCCCAAATTCAACAACCCAGTGACCGTAAGCATGAAATAAGGGAACTGGGATGAGGATGGAAGTCTTTCCTCTGATGCCAGGTTCTAAGGGGGTCAGCATCCACGGAAGTCCCTGCTTTAGGTTTGCCATCCGGTTGAAATGGGTCAGCATCACTCCTTTCGGAAGGCCGGTGGCCCCACCGGTGAAACAGAGAAAAGCAAGGTCTTCTTTGGAGTTAATTTCCACTTCCGGGGGATTGGGCTCATGTTCCTCCAGTAACCTCCGGAATTGAATTGCACCCGGTATTTCTTTTAATTCTGGTGGGTTAGTGCCATAATCCTCCCAGGAGGTAACAATAATATTTTTAAGTTTCGTTTTTCCCTTAATGGCATTAATTAAGGGAAGATTGTCTTCAATGCAAATGACCGTTTCAGCCCCTGGAGTGCCTATCTCATGTTCAAGATCCCGTTCTTTATGGAGGATACTGCAAGGAATATGGGTGGCACCCACCCTCAATATTCCCATGTCAGCGATAATGAATTGTAAACAGTTGGGAAGTACCGTGACCACCATGTCCCCTTTCTTCACCCCCAGAGCGGCAAGCGCAGTTGCAAATCTATCCACATATTCTTTTAGTTGACTGTATCTCGTTTCTTTTCCAAAGGCGAGACAGGCAGGTCGGTGGGGGAATTTTTCGGCTGAATCGTACAAAATTTGATAAAGGGGGATTTCCGGGTAAGGTTCCAGGGTTTTTTTCAATGGATAGGGTCCAAATTTATAACTTTTAATCCAGGGTTTATCAGCATAGGTCATCTTTTGGGGTTTAACCATAGTTTTTTTTGGCCCTCCTTTCCAAGCAAACAGGTTTATGAACCATTGTTACCTTTCCCAAAGATCAGGAATGACGTAGTCCAACCCCAATTCCCTCAGCTTCTCTGGGGTGGGTTTTCCGGTTTTCTTATCCCATCCCCTGGCCTCATAATAATTGTCTAAGAGCGTGTCCAACTGCTCTACCATATGACCTTTTGCCGGACCCTCGGGCATTGGTTCTTCCAATAATCTTTTGGGAAGAGTGTCATCAGCTCTTGAGAATCCTTCCCTCATATTAAATGCCCTGGAAAGGTTAACAACCCTCTCCCCGGTCTTCTTAAAATCCTCTATTCCGAACTCCCAGCCGGTTACCGCTGCGATCAAGTCAACCCACTCTTTGGCATCAAGCATCAGCCCCATAAATTTACACGTTCCGGTTACATCGAACATGGTCAGTGCGTTTTCCAGGTCTCTAAGAACCCTGGCATCCTTTGGCTGCGGCGTATACACATCTTCAATTTTGCTATCATCAACCACGAGAAAAGGCGTATCAATAAACGTTGGCCCCTGGATGTAACCAGTCATATGGTCCCCACCCCGACTGGCCACCGCATATCCAAGGCCGGTGATCTTGGCGGCGCGGGAATCGTAAGCGGGAAGTTCTAACCCTTTCACATGCATAGCAAACCTTTCTGATCCCTTGCCCAGCTTTTCAGAAACCCTCTTTACCCCTTCTGCCAATAAATCACCAATCCCTTCCCGTTTGCCTATTTTTTCCGTAAGTTCTACCAGAATGTTCGGATCCCCAAACTTAATCTCCAAACCTCCGGTATCGGTTTTGGTCAGAATGCCTTTCTCATAGCATTCCATGGTAAAGGCGATGACGCTTCCGGTAGAAATAGTATCAAGACCATATTCATTGCAGAGAAAATTTGCCATAGTGATGGCATTTAGGTCATCCACATCGCATGCCGACCCCAAAAGCACGACGGACTCATATTCAGGACCTTCCCCTTCCTTACCCGCCCATTTGCCGGTCTTAATTTCCGATACCCTTCCACAGGCGATAGGACAGGCAAAGCAAGCCACTCTATCTTTAAGTATGTTTTCAGTAAGGGCTGGCCCATTTATTTTGTCTTCATGAGCAAACATTCCAAACTGCCAGTTTCTGGTGGGAAGGCCGCCCCGAACATTTACCATGTCCAGAAGCAGGTTTGTTCCATGGGTTTCAAGGCCGACTTTCAGCATGGAGTCTCTAATGAGATCATATTGTTTTCTTGACACCTCTTTGAATTTATCTGGTTTGGCAATCTCGATTTTCTTAGTCCCTTTTGCAGCAATGGCCTTCAAATTCTTTGACCCCATTACCGCTCCCATACCGCATCTCCCTGCCGCTCGATGGACGTCATTCATCACGCATGCAATTCTTACAAGCTTTTCCCCAGCAGGGCCAATACAAGCGACTTTAAACTGGTCTCCCAGCTCACTTTTGATTTTTTCTGTCACCTCGGGAGTTTTTAGCCCCCAGAGATGACTGGCATCTCTAAGCTCAGCCTTCCCGTCTTCACACACAAGATAAACCGGTTTGGGTGAAACACCCTGAAAAATAACCCCGTCATAACCCGTCCTCTTAAACTCTGGGGACCAAAACCCCCCTGAATTGGCCTGTGCCCAGGCACCGGTCAGAGGAGATTTTCCCACGACACTATACCTTCCAGCGCTGGGGCAAGGAGTTCCGGTCAATGGACCAGTCATAAAGATAAGTTCATTTTCGGGCCCTAAGGGATCAATCCCCTTTTTAAGGTCATCGTAAAGATATTTGGTTGCTAAGCCTCCGCCTCCCAGAAACATCTTAGCCACTTTTTCTGGAATCTCCTCCTCAAAAATTTTTTGCTCGGTTAAATTAACGCGTAGAATTTTCCCCATGAATCCGTACATAACCATTCTCCTCTTTAATAAGGGTGAATAAAAAGAATCTACTCGTAAAAAGAGAGTTCCCTACCCTCTTAAAGCAATACATTAAATTAATTTTTGAAGTAGTTAAAATAAAAAGGGTATTTTTTTCTGGAACGTTGATTTTCACCCGCCTGCCATAGGCGGAAAGATGGCAACTACGTCACCTTCTTTTAGTTTTTCTCCATTTTTTGGTTTGATACCATTGAGCAAGACAATTTTAGACATTTTAGATGGGAGACCCAATTGGTCGAGAAGTCTTTGAATGGTTGATCCCTCTTGCAGGGAAATATAGACTTTCTTGTTCTTGGAACCAAGTGGGAGGTGTTCGGCTAAATCGAAAAAAAGTTTGACTTCGATATTCATGAGGCCCTCCTTTTGGAGAGAATTTTACTATATCGCGACAGTATTTTTTTGTCAAACATAAAATGATTCTGTGTAGTTCTCATTTCCAGCGCACTATTTTTTCAGAACCTAAATAATTATTTATTAGTATAAACGGTTAGTTAAAGTAATTACTTAAACCATAAAATTAAATAAATCCTATAGTAATATCAATTTTATTTATTTTTTAATTATAGACACTTTCCGATAATGCCCTCTTTCAGCTCAATTTTAAATTTAAGCGTATTTCACTTCCAAGGTGTTTTTGTTCATTGTCTGTCAATATTTTTTTTCAAATGGTAAAAATCCCATCCCTAAAGACTTTATTAACCAACTGAAAGAGCGTAATTTTTTTTGTTTTTCCCCAAAAGTTGAGGGACAGGTGGAGCTTTCACGAAATCTTCAGATCGCTACCGCAGTATTGGATGCAGCAGGATTATGTGTCTTCGTTGCCTTTGCGATTCTGGATATTAAGGAAGGCCTTGAGGCCATACCCAAGATGCTCAATGCGCGCTATGGTTGGAACATGAACTTGGATGATTTAACCAGGTACGGTCAAGAGATTCTTAAGGCCGAAAGGGCATTTAACTTAGCAGCAGGTTTTACCGAACAGGATGATAAGCTTCCGGATTTCTTCAAAGAAAAAATGCTGCCCCCTCATAACACCGTCTTTGATGTACCGGATGAAGAGCTGGATCAGGTTTGTAATTATTGATGATGAAATGTTAAAGAAATTTCAAAAGGAACTTGAAATAGACATAGATACCGATACACCCCCCCCATTCTATTCCCATTTCCAATTGGTGGTCATTCGGATGAAAGCAGCATTTTAAGTTAAAAAAAATGGCTGGACAACAACTTTATTGCCCAGCCATGAGGGGGAGGATGGAGGAGGAGTAAAATCCTTCTTTCAGTTAGCTTTGTTGCAAAAACACTTACGCAACCTTTTTAGTTGCATTAAGCGTATCCGTTCTTTCCTTTTTCTCTTTTCTTGCCTCATCTATTGTTATTGCAATCAATAGTACGGTAAGAAAAAGAGCAAAACCCATAGTGATCGTTAATACAGCTTCCATGTAACTTCCCTTCTTTTCAGAATCTATTAACACTAAATCTCGATATAATATATAATCAATTTTCGTGCCAAATGTTAAGTAATTTATTTTATTAAATATTTTTTGTAATTCAGAAATAATAAACTATGCAAATTTGTTTTGATAATGCAACCTTTATTTTAACCATCTAAAATAAAATGAAAAATTTATGTCTTATAACTACAACATGGTAGCAATATTGATACATTAGGATAGAATTAGAAAAAATACCAAAAAAACAATAAACTCGACCTAAAAAAATATGGGAAAAAATCGTGTTCTTTGAATGGCCAATTGCTTGACATTTTTGACCTGTTTCTCTACTCTTTTGAAAATTAATTCAAGAAATTGATCCAATTTTTTGGTAGTTGTTTGGAGTTGCTGTGCCAGAGTTTTTTCGCGTCATAACGCCCGCCCAGGTTTTTGAGGCGCTTTCCTCTTTTCCTCGACTTGGAACTGAGCGAATCCGACTTGAGGATGCGCTTTTTCGAGTCCTGGCAGAGGAGATAATTTCCCCTGAAAATCTTCCTGTATCTTCCCGCGCCACTATGGACGGATACGCGGTCCGGGCTGCGGATACGTTTGGAGCATCAGAATCACTTCCCGCTTTTCATTCGGTAGTAGGTCAAGTAAACATGGGAATGCTTCCAAAGTTTGAGGTTAAAAACGGGCAGGCAGCAGAAATCCCCACTGGCGGTTTCTTGCCTAAAGGAGCTGATGCGGTGGTTATGGTGGAGTATACCAGGCCTATAGGTCATGATACCATCGAGGTGGTTAAGCCGGTGACAATAGGAGAGAATGTACTTGATCAAGGGGGTGATGTAGCAAAAGGTGAGGTGTTATTGCTTCCCGGCCGAAGGTTTCGCCCTCAGGATATGGGGCTTATGGCGGGCTTGGGTCTCACCGATGTTTTGGTTTTCCAGCGGCCTAAAGTAGTGGTAGTTTCCACAGGGAACGAAATTGTTCCAATACACCAATGCCCTTCACCGGGTCAAATCCGCGACATCAATAGCTATTCTCTTTCTGCCCTGGTACGGACCGTGGGGGCTGAGCCCATCATGTATGGTGCTATTCCCGACGATACGTCTCTCCTCAAGGAGAGCCTGGAGAGAGGAATCATGGAAGGGGATGTAGTAGTAGTTTCTGGAGGAAGCTCGGTGGGTGAGCGGGATCTCATGGGAGAGGTCGTGGCACGCCTCCCGAACGCGAAGATTCTGGTTCACGGTGTGGCCTTAAGCCCAGGAAAACCAACCTTGCTTGCTAAGGTAACTGGTAAGGCTCTCTTTGGGTTACCAGGTCATCCGGTATCAACCATGATTGTTGCCCAGATTTTTCTGATGCCGTTTCTCAAATTTATTTGCGGGGAGGAGCTTGAAAGAGGCCCCCTGGGAAGTAAAGTGAAAGCGACCTTGGCCACCTCCATTCCCTCAGCACATGGCCGGGAGGAATATTTCCGGGTGAAACTGGAGGAAAAGAATGGGGAGCTTTATGCCCGGCCAGTATTTGGGAAATCCAGTATGATTTCGACCATGGTTAAGTCCGACGGCCTGATTGTTGTTTCTATACACGCGGAAGGTCTTGCTAAGGGCGAGAGGGTGAACGTGATATTATTTTGAAGGTTAACTTTATGAAACAAAAAACTGAAATTTACCGCCAGTTAAAAACTCTTACCGAAGCAAAAGAGATTCTGTTTCGGCGGTTCGGGGGAATCACCACCGAGAAAGAGCGTATTCCGGTGCGTGAGGCGTTGGGTAGGGTTCTGGTGAGTTCGATTAAGGCCGCACGATCAGTACCTGCCTTTCATGCAGCAGCTATGGACGGAATCGCAGTAAAGGCGTCTACTACTTTTGGAGCGTTGCCCGAACGTCCGGTGGTCCTTCCCAAAGGTACCCATGCCTGGTATGTGGATACGGGAGATCCTTTACCTGAAGACACCGATGCTGTAGTAATGATTGAGAAGGTAGAAGAAACAGATGAGGGCTGGGAGACACGGGAAGCTGTTTATCCCTGGCAGAACGTTCGCAAGGTAGGAGAAGATATTGTAAAGGAAGACATCATCCTCCCTGCCCGTCATTGTATCCGTCCTTATGACCAGGGGGCTTTGCTGGCTGCAGGGGTTCTTTCCGTTGAGGTCTTTAAAAAGCCAATGGTGCTCATTATCCCCACAGGAGATGAAATTATCCTTCCTGAGGAAGTCCAAGAACCCATGCCAAAGGGTGTTCTTCTGGAGTTCAATGGTCAGACGTTAGCCTCGTTGGCTACCGAGTGCGGAGCACAGCCGGTGTTGCTGAGACCAGTACCAGACGATTTTGATGCTCTCAAAAAAACGGTCACCTCAGGCCTTTCCCAAGGATATCATTTGATTATCATTATTGCCGGTTCTTCCACTGGCTCAGCTGACTTTACCCCTTCCCTCCTGGGAGAACTGGGGGAAGTTCTCGTGCACGGGGTGACCATGATGCCAGGAAAACCCACAATTATAGCAGCTGTGGGTGAACGCCCGGTGGTGGGAATACCAGGTTATCCTGTCTCGGCAGTTATTGCCTTCCGGGAGTTTGTTCGTCCCCTACTCTATCAGCTTCAGGGACTTTCTTCTCCAGAACCCGATCGAGTAACGGTAACAATAGGACGCAAGCTTCCCTCCAAGTTGGGATTAGAGGAACACCTTCGGGTTGTCTTGGGGAAGGTGGGAGAAAGGATCGTAGCCATTCCTCTCGCTGGTGGAGCTGGTGTAATGTCATCCCTGGTGCGGGCTGATGGTATTTTGCGGATACCTCAGGAGTTGAGCGGCGTCTCTGAGGGGGAAACGATGGAAGTAGAGCTTTTCAAGCCTATCGAAGTCATCGAAAATAATATCTTAGCCATCGGTTCTCACGATCTTACCCTGGACCTGTTGGGAAGTCTTCTTAAGGAACAATCCGCTGGAAAAATCCACCTTTCATCCAGTAACGTGGGAAGCCTTGGAGGACTTTTGGCTCTCACGAAACAGATCGCTCATTTTGCTGGCTCTCACCTCCTGGATATGGAGACCGGAGAATACAACCTCTCGTACATCCGTCGGTATGTGAAAGGGTTGCCGGTTTCGGTGATAACCCTTGTTCACCGGTGGCAAGGATTCATGGTGAAAACGGGAAACCCCAAGGGAATTAAGGGAATAAGAGATCTTACCAGGTCTGATGTAACCTTCATTAACCGCCAGGCTGGTTCCGGGACCCGTATTCTCCTCGATCACGAATTGAATAAGGCTGGTATTGATCCGGAAAGCCTTGTGGGGTATCGGAATGAAGAGTATACCCATATGAATGTGGCGGCGGCGGTGGTTTCGGGAGGAGCTGATACTGGGCTTGGTATTTACGCTGCAGCAAAGGCCCTGGGGCTTGATTTTATCCCAGTAACAAGGGAACGCTATGATCTGGTCATCCCTGCTGCCTTTATGAAAAATCCAAAGATCCAACTGCTCCTTGAGATTATCCGTTCTCCGAATTTCAAGACCGAGGTATTGGAAATGGGTGGATATGAGGTTGAAGAAACCGGAAAAGTCGTGGCTGAAGTTACCTGGTAAAAAACTGTAAGATATAGTTACCGGCCAAAAAGGTGATGAAAAGGCCGAGCATTAATTTAAGAATTTTCTGCGGGACAAATTTCTGCAACCGGGCTCCGCAGTACATTCCTACAAATCCTCCGGCACCAAAGAGGAATCCCAGGAGCCAATCCGGCGCACAGGAAAGGCCAGCTTTTGCCGGAATCGCGCTATAAAAAAGCACTCCGGCAATTGACGTGAGAAAGGTGCCCATAAGTGCAGCACCGGCTACGGTATAGACCGGCAAATGAAAGACCGCCACACAGAAAGGTGCGATGATCGCACCGCCCCCTATTCCGTACGTTCCCCCGATGATTCCTACTATAAAAGCCAGAATGAACATCCCTGGTGTGCTAAAACAAAATCGCTGTCCCCAGAATTCATATTCCACCCGGGATAGCGAAAAGGAGATTGCTTTTACTACTGCTTCGGGAGGAAGCCCTGCTGAGAGGCGTGCTGTTTGCGTCTCTTTAAGCTTCTTGATGTGCTGATTAAATTTTTCCTCCAAGACCTTCATTTCCCGGTTTTTTCTCTGGGAACGTTCGGTTATCTCATAGAGGAGTCTTCCCCCAATATAGAGAAGCACGCAGCCAACGAATAGCTTGAAAGCACGAGGGTCAGGAAGGTATAAAACCCTTATGTAGTACCCGATAAATACCCCTGGTAGCGTCCCCAAAATTACGACCCAGGTAAGGGGCCAGGCCATACGGCCTTCTTTAAGGTAGCGATAAACACCGCTTGGTATGGCTACTATATTGTAAACAAAGTTGGTGGCACTTACTGATGGCGTAGTAAAATGTAAGAAGCTCACCTGAAACGGCAAGAGCAGAAAGGCACCTGAAACCCC
>JAZDOO010000019.1:0-6838 GCA_043798555.1 Pseudomonadota bacterium
TATGTCTTCCGCCCCCAACCGATGGGCTCGCAATGGGGTCAAAGTTCAGTCGAATTCCTCAAGGATGACTATGCCAAGCTGGGCTATAAAAGTCCCAGCGAGGTCAGGGTGGCAGTGATTTATGAGGATGGCCCTTACGGCATGAGCGTCTCAGTGGGGAATATAGAACTATCCGCTAAATATGGTCAGACATCACGGTACATTGGGAAAGTCCAAGTTAAGTGATTGAAAACATTAATTTTGAATTTCTCAAGTAAACGTGTGCAAAATGAAATCTTGAAAATACTAACATATTGAAATCATTGAATATTAAGATTTACGTTTTCCTCTTGACTTAGAAAACGTTTTTGGTACAATCTTCTCATTATGGAGATCAAGACCGAAAAAATTGGCCAATTCTTTACCATCCAGCAACGGGATAAAAGAGGTCATATCATTAAAACCGTATTATTTAAATACGTCCCGGTTGTTCATTATAATATTGATGACTCAAATGAAACCAAGTTGGCTGCCATCGAATTAGTAGAAAGAATTTGAGGAGAAGGCGGCAAGAGGGGAATGAAAAGAAGTAAAGCTAAAGCAGAAAAGACCTGCGGCAACAAGTCTTTCCAGGGTAATTAAGTAGTGATACTTTATAGTTGTTCTTATTTTAAAACAATCCTGAAAATAAGTCAAGCAGAAGGGCGTCAGATACTTTGATCAGGCGTGGCTTAAGAAAGGTCGGGGAGATTGTGATAAGTGAGGGGAGGTGATAAGTGATGTGATTGGGTAAAGTACGTTTGACTAAATTTTTATAGGGGGGTTACTGAAATGAAAAAGAAGAAACAATGGATGTTAATTGGCAGTATCTGTCTTAGTCTGATGTTGGTACTCGTGATAGCCTTTGCTGCACCACCCGCAGAAGGGAAAGCGGCGAAAGAGATCAGGATAGGCGTTCTCCAGGACTTAACCGGGGCTTTCGCTCCGGCGGGTGGGTTAGCCGAGTATCGCTCCTCGAAACTTCTCATAGACACAATCATCAAGAGGGGTGGAATTTTAGGAGAATGGAAAATAATACCATTTTACGCTGATTCCCAAAGTAGCCCTGACGTAGCAATACGTGAAGCTGAGAGAATGATTACTGCGCACAAGGTGGTTGCTGTTACGGGTTTTTACTCTAGTGCTCTTGCAACACCCGTTGCGCCCCTGGTCGAGAAATACAAAACCATAATGTGGAATGTCGGCGCAATCTCACCGAAGATTCTTAAAGGCAGGCATCAGAAATATGTCTTCCAGCCTCAGGTCAACTCTTACAAGTTTGATGAGACCGTAGCCTTAATAGCCCATAGCTATAAAGAGCTCGGCTTTGCCAGCCCCGCTGAGATAAAAGGGGCTATCTTTTATGAAGATGGGCCTTACGGCACCTCAACAGGGGCAGCAATAGCGGCAAAGATGAAGAAAGTGGGGATGCCGATTGTTTATAACGCGGGATATGCTCATGACATCATGGATTTGACCCCGGTAATCTTGAAACTCAAGGGCTTTGGTGCTGATGTCTTATTCCACGTTGGTTACTACCCGGATATTGTTCTCTTCCTCAAGCAGGCAAGAGAACTAGGGCTGAAGTGGAAGGCTCTTCTGGGACATGGAGCCGGCTATGCCGACATGCCAGTCATCGCGGGAGCCGTCGGTAAGGAATTGGTCAACTATGTGTTTAATATAGACCCCCCCGCTAGCCAGTATCTCGACCCAAAGACGCTCACACCTGAAGTGAACGAAGCGATCGCTGTTTTCAAAAAAGGGCTTCTGGAGCTCTACCGCGAGAAAGATCCGAGGACTCACTACAGCATGGGTTATGGCAACCTTTGGATTCTGCTGGAAAAGGTCTTGCCTCTTGCTATTAAGAAATATGGCGAGGTCACTCCAGATACCATCAGGAAGGCTGCTCTGGAGATTGATATTCCTGACGGAGGGACCCCCATGGGGTATGGGGCTAAGTTTCTTCCCCCAGACCACGAGTATGCCGGGTACAACGAGCGGGCCTTTACTGCCGTCTTTCAATATGTGGATGGCAAATGGGAAATTTCGTGGCCTCTAGCCATTAGGACAATTAAGCCAGTGCTTCCTTTGCCGCCAGGCCATGTTTTTGCCAAATAGCTGAACCGGTTGTGGGGAAGGGGGCAGAGTAAATTTGCTTTGCCCTCTTCCCTCAAATCTAATCCGAGAAGTGGAGAGCTCATAGATGCTTGAGGTCCACTCTGTAAGCAAATATTTTGGTGGTTTAGGTGCCCTTAAAGAAGTGGACTTGAGGGTCAACGAAGGAGAGTTTGTTGGGTTGATCGGTCCCAATGGTTCGGGAAAGACCACCCTTTTTAATGTCCTAACTGGTGTTCTTAAGCCGACTTCGGGGAAAATTACTTTCATGGGGCATGATATCACCGGGCTTATTCCGGATAGGATTTGCCACTTAGGCATTGCCCGCACCTTTCAAATCCCAAAACCATTTAAAACTATGAGTGTGGTTGAGAACGTGATGCTTGGGGTTATGTTTGGCGGTCGTTATTCAACCCGCTCTGGGGAGGATGCGAGGCAAGAGGCTTTGAGGTGCCTAGATAATATAGGTATGAAAGTAACTGAAGCGACTATGCCCGCTGAGCTAGGTGTGGCTGGCTTGCGTAGATTGGAACTAGGCAGAGCATTGGCAACTCGACCCAAGCTTTTGTTACTGGACGAAGTCATAAGTGGCTTAAATGCAGAGGAAATTTCAGAAGCAGCCTCAGTATTAAAAAGAATCAAGGGCGAAATGGGAATAACCATCATTTGGGTGGAACATATAATGGGTGCACTTATGAACCTTGTAGAACGGGTGATTGTTTTGGATTATGGGGAGGTAATTGCTGAGGGAACACCTTCGGAAGTCTCAAGAGATGAGAGGGTAATCGAGGCCTATTTGGGCGCAGAATAGGAAATGGGTAAGCAATGGGTAAGCTATGTTAAAGATTGAGGGAATGGGTGCCGACTATGGCGCGTTTAAGGTTCTCCACGACATATCGCTGGATGTGGCGGATGGTGAAACAGTTGTTACGGTGGGACCAAACGGAGCTGGGAAAACTACCCTATTAAGGGTAATTTCCGGGTTATTAAAACCTACTTCAGGAGCAATATATTTTGATAATCAACGGGTAGATGGCAAAGAACCCTATGAAATTGTTGACATAGGAATTTCTGTCGTCCCGGAGGGGGGACGACTTTTTCCTAGGCTCACCGTTTACGACAACCTGAAGGCGGGGTCGTACACAAAGAGGAGTCGGAGAGAATTTAAGCAATCTTTGGATGAAATCTTCTCGAGTTTCCCTATTCTTAAAGCACGCCAAAGCCAGATAGCCGGCTCCCTGAGTGGCGGTGAGCGGCAGATGCTGGCTATTGCCCGCACTCTTATGTCTCGGCCTAAACTGGTAATGTTCGACGAAGTATCCTCGGGATTAGCTCCTAAAGTTGTTACTAATCTTTTTGAACTGGTGAAACGAATCAAGTCCCAAGGCTATTCTATTTTAATGGTAGAACAAAATGTGAGGAAAGCCATTGAACTGGCTGACCATGCTTATTTAATGGAGTCGGGAAGATTGCAGTTCCACGGTAACAAAGAAGACTTCATCCAAAGCCCTCACATCAAGAAGGCTTATTTGGGAATCTAGTTTTTAACTGTTAAAAACCTGAGTGGCCTCTATTGCTGACCTGAAGGAAGGGGAAGTAATGTCTTTATTGAGCGCAATTATCGGCGGCATATTGTTCGGAGGAAGTTTAGCCTTATTGGCTTACGGATTGAATCTAGCCTTTGGAGTGCTTAACATTATCCACTTTTTTTATGGACAAAGTATAATGCTTGGGCTCTACATCATCTTTACCTTAACCGTGTGGTTTAATGTCCCCCTTATTGTTTCTTGCTTGGTTGCAGTCGCAGTAATAGTAGCTCTTCATGTTGTAGTTCACTTAGGGGTGATTCAACCTCTGTTGAAAGCCCCCTTAATAAATCAGTTTTTGGCTCTAGCTTCTATAATAATAATCCTGGAAAATAGTGCCATGGGTGTTTGGGGGGCAACCTATAGAGGGGTTCCGATTGCTCTTCCTGTTTTGAACATTGGTGAGCTTTATATCAGAACCTCTAACCTGATTGGTTTTTTGGGTTCTTTGATAGTTATAGGATTACTTTACCTATTTCTGAACAAAACATATACCGGACTGGCTATTCGAGCCACTGCCCAAGATCGAGAAATGGCAAGCATTATGGGGATTAAGCCGAGAAGAATATATTTAATCACTCTAGCTTTAGTTGGAGTTTTAGCTGGTATTGCGGCGGCCTTTTATGCCCTTGTCTATGCCGTCCATCCACATTGGGGCGGGACTTTTACCCTTATGGCTTTTGTTACTGTAGTATTAGGCGGACTGGGTAATCTGTCTGGTGGTTTCTTGGCTGCCTTAATTATTGGGGTAGTAATGATGGTTGTCTCGTTTTTAACCATCCCAGAGGGTGGACCAATTGCCGTCTACTTAATATTTCTAGTTGTTATCCTGGTCCGGCCTGAAGGACTTTTAGGAGTGAGGGCAAGGGCGTGAAGCGATTAGCTAACCTACCAACAGGCATAATTCTCTTTATACTCCTTTTGGTAATCATTTTCCCCTTCGCTGGACTGCCCCTATATTTTACTCATACTATAATTCTTATCTTTATCTGGGGCGCTGTAACGACGGCATGGTCGTACATGGGTCGTTTTTGGATGATATCACTTTGCCACGGCGCCTGGGTGGGTATCGCAGCATATATCACCGTTCTTCTGTTTAATTTCTATCACCTGTCTCCATGGGTCGGAATGTGGTTAGGACTTTTAGCTGTTGCCATCGCTTCTGGGGTTATTGGCTATGCCTGTTTTAGGTTTGGTCTTGTTGGTCATTACTTCGCCGTCACTACTCTAGTAGTAACAGAATTGGTTGCCCTCGTCATCATTGCCTTTCGGGACATTACTGAGGGACGGTTAGGTATCACTGTTAAACCTTTAGGAACAGCACCTTTATATTTTCAATTCGAGAGCAAGGTTCTTTTCTACTTTATGGCCTTGGGACTTTTATTGCTTAGTCTATACATCTGGAGGAAAATTGACCAAAGTAAGATGCAAAAAGCCCTGACCGCTATCGAAGAGGATGAGGTAGCAGCCGCATCCATTGGCATAAATGTCGTCAGAAACAAAACAACCGTAGCCGTCATAAGCGCAGTTATAGCCGGCATGGGTGGAGTAGTTTACGCCCAATATATAATGTATTTAAACCCGGTCACTACGATTGCCATAGGCGCTTCCTTAGAATATGTCTTTATGGCTATAGTTGGCGGCATGTTCACCCTGTGGGGACCGCTAATTGGGGCTATAATAATTACCGGGCTCCAAGAATATATTAGGGTAACCTTTGGAACCGTACTTATGGGCTGGGCTTGGGTTGGTTACGGGTTCATAATCGTTGTTATGATTATATTTTTGCCTAAGGGGCTTTATGGGACGCTGATTGAAACCCTCCATAAAAGGAGAATGCAAAAAGCTTCAAGAGAGTCAGCCACCCCATAATTGGTAAATATAAGAAGGGAATAGCATGAAAAGTAGTTTCTAGAATGAAATCGGGGGACACATCACTTATTTCCTGAAATCATGCGGTTTCCACCCCGGTTTCCCCTTTTGCAAATTGCGCCCGGTCTTTTTCTAAATAAGTTCCAAATGCTCATGATCAACCCAGGGACGGCCCGTTTTCGTAGCACGCCGTAAATCCTTTTCGCCCCCTGAATCTTTTCGTGAAGAAACTCCCTCCAATTCGCTACAAGCACCCACAAATTTCGATCTTTGACTAAAACATCGCTATCTCACTCGCCGGCATGAAATCTTGCGCTCGACCACGGGTATTCCCAGGCTCTCTTTACCATACCGGCACGAACCGGATTATTCTCCACATACCGAACCGCTGCCGCCAAATGCTTCTCATCCAACACGCAGGACCCAAACCGCCCTTGAAATAAATACCCCCATACCCCTTCCGCAAAGTTCCGCATTCGGCTGTATCGCTTGTGCGCCTCTCCGATCGCCCGGGCAAGGGCTTTTTCATCTTCGGGAATGGCGATCAGGTTGGTCATTAAACACCAGGCCAAAATCCCTACCTGGAAGCGTTGCGTCTCCCGCCTCATAAATTCCAAGTAAGATCGCCGGTCCTCGTCATCCCGGAAAATGGGCAAAGAACGGACCCCTCGTTGGGTGACATGATGAGGGTATCCAGGAACGACAATACGAGCCATCCTCGCCATGACCCGATTTTACCCTATTTCCATAAATGTATCAAAAAGAATTAAGTGATATGTCCCCGGAATTCACCCGAACGTCAGTCCCGAAACAACTTTGGCCACAAACTAAGAATTTCGACAGCTATCATCGTTCATGCAAATGGAATAACCCTCCCCCTGGATGAACAAAATAGAGCTAATAGCCTTTAACAAGTTGCTTCGGAACCTACGTCCCCCATGCCTCGTCCCCCATGCCACTGAGCGGCGGAGAGCGCCAGATGCTGGCTATTGCCCGCAGCCTGATGACCCGGCCCAAGCTGATTCTCCTCGACGAGCCTTCTTCGGGCTTAGCCCCCCGAATCGTCTCCCGGGTTTTTGAGTTTGTGAAACAGATATAAGCTTCGCGATATGCCATTTTGATGGTGGAGCAAAACGTCCGCAAAGCCCTTCACCTCTCTGATAGGGCCTATCTAATGGAATCGGGAAGAGTGCATAAGGAAGGGGTAAGACAGTCTTTTCTGGATGATCCCTACATCAAAAAGGCCT
>JAZDOO010000344.1:0-4235 GCA_043798555.1 Pseudomonadota bacterium
AAAAAAAAGGCCCATTTTTTTCCGGCCACGCCTGCTTATTGACACTCAGTAAGCTAAACGTTGGCGGTCAGTTTATCGAATTGTTCTACGGTGACCGCTGGGCTCGTGGTAAATGCGATACCAGTCATTTTACTCAGTGCAATCGAAGCCTTCATTGCCTCCTCTGTTCCCGGAAAATCTGCAATCAGGACCAAGTCATATTGTCCGAGCAGGGCGTACATGGCACTTACCTTGCCCCCAAGCTTCTTGATAAGATTTGTAGCCTTGTTGGTGCGTTCAGCACTAATCTTTTTGAGCGCTTCGGTTGAATATTTCCCAAACAAAATAAACGTTGCCATATAAACCTCCTTTCTGTAACGAAGCTTAACATATAAAATTTTTTAGATATACACTCACTATACGGTAAGTAAGGCAGAATTTCAAATACTCAATTCAATTCAATCCCCTCGCTTCTATCTGCCAGTGGCCATTTTTTATGGAAACCTTTTGCCCTGGCGAAACTTAGCCGAGAGCAGTGGGGTCACCACCAAGGGGAGAAATAACGCCGCCTCCAGCCCGTTATGCGAAAATCATCCAAACCCTGAATTAGGGATAGAGTTAAAAGGAGGGAAAAGTTAGTAGGACAGAGGTAAAATTAAAGTTATCAAAGCACAAAATGGTGACAGGGAATTTCTAAATTCCTGTTTTAAGCACGTGCCTCATCAATCACCGGATTGCGTAAAATCCCGATTTTCTCAATCTCTACTTCCACAACATCCCCATGCTTTATTGGTCCAACGCCACTAGGTGTTCCGGTTGAAATAACATCTCCCGGCATGAGGGTAAAATTTTTTGAGACAAAGGAGAGAATTTCCGCAATCCTAAAAATCATGTATTTGGTATTGGATTTCTGCACCACTTTGCCATTTAAGCGGCATTCAATCTCTAAATTCTGGGGATCGCCGATGTCTTCCGTCAATACAATCCTCGGGCCGATGGGCCCAAATGTATCCAGAGACTTTGCCCGAAACCACCCTGATTTATCCAGTCGCTGAATATTCCGCTGGCTTACATCATTAAAACCGGTAAAGCCAAGAATATGGTCCATCGCCTGTTCAACCGGGACATTTTTGCAGCGATACTTAATAATGAAGGCCAGTTCAGCCTCATAATCATTCCTGACCTCATCAAAACCATATCGGTGGATAAATTTGGGTAAAATAATTGGTTCTTCGGGACCAATCAAACAGTTAGGGGTTTTGGGGAAAAGAATTGGTTCGCTTGGAACCTCTTCGGTGAACCCTATTACATTTATTGATTTACTTTCCGCAATATGGTCACGATAATTAAGCCCCAAAGCGATAATTTTTGAGGGAGCAACCGTATAAGCTTCGCTTCTATTAAAAATTGGGAGGATTAGCATAACTTTTAACGTCCCTGCTTTCTGAAATTATGGATTCCGTGTCAAGCACGGAATGACATCAAAATTTTATTTCTTAAAAGCCGCTGCCTATGGTAATTTACTAATTCTGTCAAACTAACAGTTTTCCCCATTCATTACAAGGTCTAAAGGGTGAGAAATATTAAATTCCAAGGGATAGAGGTGGTTAATAGGTGAAAATTGCTCTGATCCGTAAGGATTACTTTCACTCCCGGGGAGGTGGGGAGCGGTATGTGGTAAATTTGAGCGAGGCCCTAGCAAATCTGGGTCATGAGGTTCATGTGCTTTCTCACACCTGGGAAGAACCTGCACTCTCTGGCATTACCGTTCATAAGGTCCCCACGATCACTATTTCTTCCTCGTTAAAAAATCTCAGTTTTGCCTATAACTGCCGAAAATTACTTGCCAAAGAAAATTTTGACATCATCCATAGTCTTTCTCAGACCTTTCCCCAGGATGTATACCGCATGGGAGATGGGATTCACCGCCATTGGCTACGAATTCAGACCCCCAATCCCATGTTTCGTTTTTTAAAACGCTTAACGATCCGGCAGCAGGTGATTTTGTGGCTTGAAAAGAGAACGTTTCATTCTTCCAATTACAGGATGATTATTTGCAACTCCCAGTTATGCAAGCGACACGCGATCAAGTATTTCAAGGTGCCGGAAGAAAGAATATGCGTCATTTATAATGGCGTTGATCATACTACCTTCCACCCTGGTCTCCGGGATGAGTATAATAACCCGATACGCAAAAGATTAAAGATTCCTGGCGAAGCTTTTGTGATCCTTTTTATCGCCCGTAATTTTCGACGGAAAGGGCTTGATCAGCTCATTAACGCTCTTCCATTAATAAAAATAAGAAAAGAATTTATAAAAGTGCTGATTGCTGGGAGGGGAGATACTTCTTATTATCGCAGGATTGCCGCCCACGTGGGGGTTGGCGAGCAATTGCTTTTTGTGGGGGAAAGTGATACCATTTTTCAGTTTTATGGGGTTGGAGACATTTTGGTGCTTCCCACATTTTATGACCCCTTCTCAAATGTTTGTTTAGAAGCCCTCGCCTGTGGGATTCCGGTGGTTACCACCCGGGAAAATGGGGCCGCAGAAATCATTAAACCAGGAGAAACCGGGGTGGTACTATCAGATCCCGCCAATTGCGGAGAGTTGGCTGACGGTATTGTCCGATTTATTTCTTCGGAAGTAGGAGATTCGGTGAGGAAAAAGGCTGTTCGGTCAGTTCAACATTTTACCATTGAGGAAAATGCCCGCCAGACTCTGGAAGTTTACCAGCGCGTGTTATTGATGAAGCAGAAATCGGTTAAAAGTGCAGACAGAACGTTTGAATGAAGATTAAGACCCTCCATATTAACACCGAGTCAACGTATCGGGGCGGGGAGCAACAAGTACTATATCTCACCAAGGGACTGAATAACCAGGGGCACATAACCCATTTGGTCTGCCAGCCGGATAGTGGACTCCACCACCATGCCCTTCAGGAAGGGATTACTACGTTTCCCTTCCGGATGAGAGGCGAGGTGGATCTTGGAGCGGCCTTTAGCATTGCCCGGAAAATTCGTGAGGAAAACTACGACCTTATTCATATTCATACTGCTCATGCCCTTTCTTTGGTAATGGGAGCGTTCTTTTTTTTGAAAAATAAACCCGTAAGGGTGCTCAGCCGGCGGGTTCAATTCAGCATTTTCCGGCATAACTTTTTGGGAATGAATCGCTATAAATATGAGAAAGGGGTGGATCATATCATTGCCATCTCTCACAAGGTGAAGGAAATGCTTGTTAAAGATGGTATCCCGCCAGGAATGGTCTCTATCGTTCATAGTGGGGTAGATGTGGACCGGTACCGGGGCCTAAACGGCGATTATATCCGTCGGGGGTTTTCTTTACCTTCCCACGTTCCGATCCTCGGAAATGTGGGTTACTTAGAGGAAAATAAGGGGCAAGCATACCTTATTCGGGCCATGGCAGAGGTGGTTAAAGAGTACCCGGAAATACGGCTTTTTATCCTGGGGGAAGGGAGGTTAGAGTCGGAGCTTAAGGCCTTGGTAAAGGAATTACGACTCGAGCGAAACATCATTTTCCCTGGGTATCGAAAGGATGTAGGGGCATTTCTTAAAATTTTTAATCTTATGGTGGTTTCCAGTGTGGAGGAAGGCCTTAACTCCAGCATCCTTGATGCCTTAGCTTTGGAAATCCCGGTTGTAGCCACTGATGCTGGGGGGATTTCTGAAATTATCTTTTCTGAGGAAACCGGAATTCTGGTTCCCCGGGCCAGCCACGAAGCCTTAGCCTCGGGAATCATTCGGATGTTGAGCAACCCGGAAGAAGCAAAAATTATGGCCCGAAAGGGTTGTCAAAAGGTGAGGGAACAATTCAGTGATAGGGTCATGGTGAAAAAAAATCTTGCAATCTATCAAAGGTTACTGGAAGAAAGAATGGATCGGTGAGAATAAATGGAGCCTATTTCTGCCTGCATCATAGTCCGTAATGAAGAAAAAAATATCCGGGATTGCCTTGAGTCGGTGAAGTGGGTCGCTGAAATTGTGGTGGTGGATGCTTTTAGCGAAGATAACACCGTTTCTGTCTGTAAGGAATATACGGATCGGGTTTTGCAACGGAAGTGGACGGGTTTTTATGATCAGCTAAGTTTCGCCTTTCAGAATGCCCGAAACCCCTGGATTCTCTATATCGAAGCCGATGAGCGACTCTCCCCTGAACTTAAGGAAGAGATTCAACGGGAATTCTCCAAAGGAGGAGTTCCCTGGGACGGGTTTTCAGTGCCTCGGCTTACTCAGTTC
>JAZDOO010000352.1:0-2243 GCA_043798555.1 Pseudomonadota bacterium
GATCCTTTAATAACCACGTTTTTGAGCACTGCTTCTTCCACTCCTGCCTTCCTCAGAATGGCCAGGGGTGCATCTCCTCCTGGAGGTGAAGCCTTAGGGGCCATGACCACCTGTGTTCCCGGACGGGCCAGATCTTTGATGGTGCTAATGGATGCGGGATTTCCTTTGGGAGTTATCACCACGTACTGGGTGAAACAAAGCGGCCTGAAATAGAGCATCTTGTCTGCTTCTTTAAGTTTTTTGGCAAGCTCTAAAACCCGGGGAGCAAAAACCTCAGTCTCAGCACTTCCCAGAAGAGATTTCCCCAGCGCAGCGGCAAACGCTCCCGTATAAGCGATCTTTATTCCGGTTTTCTCCTCATACCGCTTGTTGGCCGGAATAAAAGCCTCAGCCAGTCCCCCGCATGACCATACCTGTAATGACTTTCCCTTAAACTGCGTTGCCGGAACAAAGCTTGGGAACAGCGGTGCAGCAAGCAGTGAGGTTGCGGCTGCTTTTATGAATTTTCTCCTCCCAAAAATTTCTGTTTTATCGTTCATAGGATATCTCTTCTTATGCAAAACTGTATCCTCTCAAATTAAGCATTTTCCTTTTCTTCACTTAAAACGTAAATGCGAGTTCCACGAAACCGAAACTGGCGTCTTCTTCCCGGGGGTAGATATTTTCAATCACGTCGCTTCCAAATACGCGTCCAAAATAAAAAACGGTGGAAAAATAAGAGGTAAAATTACAGGTCATGGTTATATCAAGAAGTGTCCCCAATTTTTCATCTCCAAAACTCGGCCGCCCCTGGTACCCAAAAATTTTTCCCCCAGCCCTGGTGGCGCCGGCGCCAAGATACCAGCGGTCATCTTCTTCCTGGAGCCACAAGAAGTGAAGGTCGGTTCTTATGGCTAACTTTTTCCCAGGCTTTACAATCGCCTGCAAAAATAGATCTTCGTTGTTCATCTGGTTGAAGAAGGGAAACAAAGCATACTTTCTCGCTGTGGGGAGCAGTTGGTAAAAGGTCTCATGATCATGGTCGGAGGGATTTTTATCACCGGAAGAGATGAAATAGCCGGCCCGAATCCACGGGGTCCAGGGGCAGGCAATAAATTGGTACCCTCCTTCGACCGTAACCGCCCACGCCTCGTGGTCAAGTCTTCCCCAGTCTCCGGTCTGATAAACTCCCCAAAAAAGCCCATCCAAAATGCCGCAGGCAGTTTTTGCGGTTCCCAGCCAGTGCATCCCTAAGGTATGGATTTTAATGTCCCCTCGGTTAAGTCCACTGCCAGGAAGGGTATTATCCACCTTCGGGACATCGCGATCATCACGGTAGTAAAAGTAAAAAAGGCGGCTTTCCGTATTAGGGATGAGTTGGTTATATTTCATGGTAAGAGTGAGAGTAGCCAGATCAATATCATGGATAGTCTTCTGGGCATCATTTTCAAAACCTCCCTGGGTAGGATGGGTTATGATACTGGTTACGTTAAACAAATCTTGGTCATAGGCCACCTTTACCCCATCAAAGCTTCGGTTAAAGCTCGAATAGGTGAAAGGGCCAATGAGCCGGTCGGCCAAGCGTACCTCTTTGATCCAGTTTACTTTGGGGTTATCATACGTTACTTCGAGGCTGTCCAAATAGTCGAAGCGCCCCCCTCGCAATGACAAACCATTGATAAAAAATTTTGAGAATTCCAGGTAGGCCTGTCGGATAATGGTGCTGCTATAATTTTCCTGACCACCGTGAAGGAAGTAGGTAGGTCCCACTCCCAGTGTGCCCGCGGGAGAGGTTGCGATCGCATCATCAGGCAATCCCCACATATGGACATCCTGGGCCTGAATATAGCTAAGGAAATTTGGGAGAGTAAGTTTTAACCCTACAAGGGAGCGGGTAAAAAAGAAGTCGTAACGGTTGTTGTCATTCCGTTGGGCTGGAGGTTTGAACCAGTCCCAAAATTCGTGGCGATAGATAATGCGAAGGTCAGCACTAAGGCTCCCTTTCCCTTGGTTGAAGGTGGTAAGGATTACGCTCGCCTCAAGATTATCCAAGATCAAGACTAAATTGAGCACTACAAGCGCCACAAGAGAAAAATATATTTTTCGAGAAATAGATGATTTCAATAACTCCATTAACAATGTCCTCCTTTCATTGCTTCCAAAACCACCTAAACAAATTATTATCAGGGAGAGATGCCCCTTGAAAAGCAAGGACTAATTATTCATAAACTTTCCTATATGTCAAATAGATTTTTTCTATAATA
>JAZDOO010000272.1:0-7761 GCA_043798555.1 Pseudomonadota bacterium
ATGTTTCGGTAGGCGCAGCGGAGATCAAAACTACCGAGAAACCATGATCCTCCTCTTACCACCTTGGCCGCTCCTTCCTTGGGACCGGTGGGGTTTTTTGATGGGCTCTTTTCATAATAGTCAGGGGAATACCAGTCATAGCACCACTCATACACATTGCTGGTCATTTCGTAAATGCCATAGCCATTGGGGTCGGAGCTTCCTACCGGCATGTGGTATTCCCAGTCTCCGGTAGAAAAATGTTCTTTACCCGGAACATAATCATATTTTTTGCGAAATGTTTGAGGTGGTTCATCGCCCCAGGGGAAAAGTTTGCCCATAAGACCGCCCCGGGCGGCTTTTTCCCACTCGGCTTCGGTGGGAAGTCGTTTTCCCGCCCACGTTGCATACGCCTGAGCATCCTCCCATTCAATCCCCATAACGGGCTTATTGGACTGGCGAAAATAGGCGTCCATCCAGTTGAAAGGTTTTCTATAATTAGTTGCCTCGACGAATTCTTTATATTGACCATTCGTGACCTCGTATCGGTCAATATAGTATGCATCTAAATACACTCTATGGGCGGGTGCCTCATCCTCAAACCAGATGTCCAACGGTCCTCTTCCGGTTTCTTGCTGGTAAAGCGCCTTTGCCTGTACCACGTTTTGGGGTGTACTTCCCATCAGGAATTCTCCGGCCGGGACTAACACCATATCGTGACCACTCGTTTGGGGCTGAAAAGGAGGTAGTTTGGGTGGTTGCTCGATGGATACCTCTGGGGCACATCCAAACAGACCACTAACGAACACAGAAATCAGCAAAAAAAATCCGGTGCGGTTGATTTTCATTTACCAGGGGCGTTGGGGGGCTTCCACTTTCCAGTGCATAGCGGGTTAGTCGGTTGAAGTAAGGGAGTTCCCTTAAGTGCATCCAGTGTTTGCGCGCCAATATAGAACATCACCAATTTTAATTCCTCGATAACCTGATAGAGATAGTGTTTTACTGCCGAGGCGGATTGAGTAGCCGGCTTCAGGAGGGGAAGGGCCATCCCAAAAAGGTCAGCTCCCAAGGCGATACTCTTAGCGCCATCTGTGCCACTGCGAATCCCACCAGATGCGATGAGAAAAATACGGGGCCACTGTTTTCGGATTTCCTGGATGGCTTTGGCAGTGGGGATTCCCCAGCTCTGGAAGGACTTGCAAATATTTTTTTTAATTGGGTCCTTGGTCCGATAGGATTCGATCAAAGGCCAGCAGGTTCCACCCGCGCCTCCAATATCTATCCCCTGAATACCCATATCTTTTAATGCTTCAGCGGTGAAAGCAGAGATGCCCGTTCCCACACCTTTAATGATTACCGGAACCTCCAATTTCTCGCAGACCTTTTTGATCTTTTTTCGAAGGTGCTTAAAGTTCGTATTGCCATCGAATTGAAGCGCTTCATGGAGGGGGTTGAGATGAAGAGCCAAGCCATCTGCTCCAACCATTTTTACTGCCTCTCGACAGCGAGCAACATCAAATCCATAATTGAGCTGAATAGCACCCAGGTTAGCCAATAAAGGAATATCAGGGGCAATATCTCGAACGTGAAATGTTTCCTTAAGGAAATCATTCTCAAAGGCCACTCTTTGGGAACCGAGCCCCATGGCAAGACCCAAGTCCTGGGCTGCCTGAGCGAGATTTCTGTTGATGGTCCTCCCCTCCGGGGTTCCACCGGTCATACCTGAAATGAGGATAGGGGCAAGAAGAGGCTTCTTCAGAAAAGTGGTACTCAAATCAATGTCTTTCAAATCTATTTCAGGAAGGGCCTGGGGGATAAACTGGTATTCTTCCAGGCCGGTTTTTAGATAGGGATATTCCACTGATTTTTCAAGGCAAATTCTCAGGTGATCGTCTTTACGTTCGATAATAGAGGAATCCATGAAAAAGGTACCATTAGGAAAAATATTTCTTAAGGAGATGTTCCGTTTTCTCTTTACTGGCTCTCACTGAGCATGCGCGCTCAAATTTTTCTTTTCCCGGAAGGGGCTTGGTGGCATCCAGCCCCATTTTGGCGGTAATGCCTTTTTCCTCACAGGAAGGATCAATGGGGGATCCAGCCACATGATGCATGACGATCAAGTCCCGATCAGGCTGAAATCGGCTTCCCAATGCCCAATCTACATCCCGGGGATTGTAAATGTCCACATCATCGTCAACAATGATTGCATTTTTGATGTAGGGGTGGGAGACCAGAAGGGAGTAAAGAATCCTGCGGGCCTCGGTTACTTCCCTTTTTTTGAGGCTAACTACAATGCTCGCGTTGAGAACATTGAAATTGACCCCTATGACATTGGTAAAGTCCCTCTGTAGGGAAACCAGCATTTCTCCGCTCCAACAAATATTAAGGGGCGTACCATCATCCAAGGAGCAGGGAATAAAGACCGGATAAATCGGATTTTTTTGATACGTAATGGCACGAATTTCAGCCACCGGACTATGGAGAGTAATATAATAGCCGGTGCTTTCCCCAAAAGGTCCTTCCGGTTCACGACTATTCGGCCGGATGAGGCCTTCCAGCACAAACATGGCTTGAGCCGGAACGTAGATGCCCACGGTTTCCGCCTGTATCATTTCTACCGGCTCCCCCCGAAGCCCTCCGGCTAATTCCACTTTATCCCCGAAAGGAAACCAGGCTACTGCTGCCATGATCAGGGCAGGGTCTAACCCCAGCGCTACTGCCATTTCCAGGGGAGCATTTCGTTCTTCAGCGCGGCGTAAAAATTCATTGGAAGTTTTGCTTTCGAAGGCAATAGTAATCAACGCTTTTTCTTTGATTCGGATACGATGAATACCCATGGTTTGCTTTTCACTCTGGGGGTCTTTCAGGAACACCACCCCCTGGGTAATGTATTGTCCCTCATCTTTTTCATGGTAGGTAAGGACCGGAAGCATTGTAGTGAGGTCAGGTTCTTCTTTTTGGATGACCTCCTTTACTGGCCCTTCCGAAACCATTCGAGGTGGAACAGGGTTTTTTTTCCGCTTCAAGTATTCCTTTTCTAATGCCTCTTTTGTGGTTTCCAGGGCAAGGGCCGCTCGTTTTCGAGAACCAAAAAGGTTTCCAACCACTGGCACTGAATATCCTTCCACATTCTCAATCATGGCAGCAGGGTAAGAATCTTTCTCACTCAATTGCCGGAGAAGGGCAGCCACTTCGTAACGAGGGCTTAAAGGTTCTTTCACCACAATGAGTTCATGTTCGTTTTGGAGTACATTCAGGAATTCCCGGAGGTCTTTATATGCCATCGGAATTTTCTTCCCCCTAAAAAGTTAATTAGATCTTAGCACTCAGCGTCTCCCATTGAGACGCGATTTTGGTTTTTACCTCTTGCGGGAGGTCAGCTTTTGGGAATCTTTTCAAAGTGGAAAAAGCTTTCCGGGTAGCATTAACTCCCCATTTATCAGTTTTACCCTGAGGGGCCGAAGGATCTAAAGGGAGCGCAGGTACTCCCGAGAGTATGGTAAAGTCGGTTCGGGCCTGAACCCGGGTGGCCATCGTCCAGGTAACCTCGGCCGGGTCATAGATATCAATGTCAGTATCCACCAGGATGCAGCTTTTAATAAGAAAACGAGTGAGAACAAATTCAATGATACCTCGAAGCGTATTTTCATCGGTGGGTTGGAGAGAAATGATGGCCTGAAGTCCACAGCTTTCAGGGGTAACATGAATATCCTGGACGTTAGAAAAAGAAGCAGCCAGTTCCTGGTAAAGAGTAATTTCTGCAGGAAGGGCCATCAGGATAATTGTTTCTCTCCCATGTGCCAAAATATCCTGGTAAATGGGGTTTGCCCGATACCTTACTGACCTTACTTCCATAATGGGTTTATTATCATCCCAGGAATAGGTTTTCAAATAGTTTCCCCAGGGGCCCATTTTTGCTTGCTCCCGAGGAAGGATAACCCCTTCCAGGACCACTTCTGCCCCTGCAGGGACCTCGAGACTGACTGTTTCACAGGAGGTTAAGGGGATGGGGGAACCCCGGAGCAGAGCTGCTAATGCGAGTTTGTTCTCTTTAGATAAAAGAGGGGGGGAGCAGGCGGCAAACATCAAAGCGGGCTCGGTTCCAATCACTACTGCCGCCTCTAAGGGATGATTCATTTCTTCAGCCTGTTTATAAAACTCGTTAAGGGGAGGGGTTACCGGAGAAATTATCAGGCGGTTCCCCGGTTTTACTTCGATCATGATGACCTGCATGCCTGTTTTTTGGGTTAGGGGATTTTTTGCGATCACAATACCGGCAGTGATAAAGGGGCCGCTGTCATGAACACAGTGCATCGGAACGGGCAAGAGCGTGGGTAAATCTATTTTTTATAATGAGTATTTTCTTGGAACGGGGCATTTTTTATAAAATTACCATTAACCTCAGTGTTGTTAAAGGAGGTGGAGGCACGTTGAGAGCATTGTTTTAATAAGGCGGGTTTAAAGGCGGTACCCGGGGGGAGGTTAAGGCCAAACGCTAAGCGGTTTAAGGAAGCGTAAAGATTGCCGACTAAAGACCAATGCTTGAAAAGGGGGATATTCGGGAAAAGGGCTGCGGGGCCTCGGTCTTTTTCTAACTTCTGCATCACGGCAGCAGTTTCGTGGTGAACTGAAATGGGAAAGGGAAAACGTTGCAGCTCGTTACTTTCTTCAAGTTTTTTAAGGTAATGACGAAAAGCTTCCATTAGTAAAGAACTCCATTACCTCATGGAAAATAGTTACTCTTAGATGGGGAAGAGGACATTTGGTATCTCCTCCACCCCTTGAATAACCCAATCAGGGTTTAACGATTGCAGTGTTTCCAGAGTCCCTACTCCTGAGAGAACCGCAGCCGTTCTGACTTCTGCAGCTTTCCCGGCCCGAATGTCGTCGGGGGCATCTCCAACATAAACAGAGAAAGCAGGCTCTACTGCTAAACGTTCTAAACAAAAAAGGATTGGGTCAGGGGCAGGTTTGGGGAGAGGGGTGTCGTGCTTCATGATTATGGCATCAATATAAGGAGTAAGCCCTTCCTTGGAAAGGAGCTGGTTAATCTCGTTATCTTCCTGCCATCCTGAAGTTACGATACCAATCTTTATTTCTTTTTGAGCGAGGAATTCAATTGTGGAATAACTGCCGGGGAAAAGGCGGGCTTCCTGTTGATAAATCGTGGGCCAGATTTCTCTATCAATAGCGATGCAACGCTGGATAAATTCTTCCCGGTTTGGAATATCACCTGGAATCAATGACTCCCACGGGGATAAACCGAACCGCATTACTTTGAGAACATCCTCCTTGGAAGCCGGGGGTAAGCCCATGCGGTGAAAGATTTTCCGGAGGTCCTGATAATAAACTTCTATGGAATCAATAAGGGTTCCGTCTAAATCAAAAATAACCGCGGCACATTGTTTGGGGGTGGTATGAAAATGCAAATTATTGTAGATTTCCAAATTTTTTGGTTATTATACGACCCGAATAATCAATGTATTATTACATCATAGATTCTTGAGGACTTTATATTTTGGCCGTTATTTCCATTATTACGTATTAAAGAATATAAGGTTTGTCAAATAAAAACACTCCTTCTGCCCTACATACTGTATCCGCCGGATACCTCGACTACAGCTCCTGTCATGAAGCTCGCCTCATCGGAGACCAGGAAAGCCACCACATTGGCAACCTCCTCAGGTTTGCCGATTCGTCTCAAGGGGGTATTCTCAATGATCATATTTTGATATTTTTCAGCAATCTTGGCAATGGTTGGAGTCAAAATCAATCCTGGGAGAACCACGTTAACATTGATTTGGTGGCGCCCCAATTCCCTTGCGACGCTTTTGGTCAGCCCGATGATTCCTGCTTTGGCGACACTATAACTGATCTCTGCTACGGCTCCAGTTTTTCCCCAAATGGAGGAGATGTTGACGATCTTGCCATAACGGTTTTCGATCATATGGGAAGCAATAGTCTGGATACAATTCAGGGTCCCTTTCAGGTGGACTCCCAATACTGCATCCCAATCCTCGTCTTTCACTTTAGAAAGAGTGGCACCTCGATCAAAACCAGCGTTGTTGACCAGAATATCGATCTTCCTCCAGGCCCTTAAAACCTGATCCACCGTATTTCTAACCTCTCTTTGATTCGCTACGTCCACAGAAATAAAAAGGGCTTTTCTGCCCAGTGCCTCCACCTCTTTTCTGGTCTGCGGACCGGTTTCAGGATTCATTTCGGCGATGACCACATCTGCCCCTTCTTGGGCCAGTTTCAAAGCAATACTTCGACCGATTCCCTGCCCTGCTCCGGTCACGATAGCTCTTCTACCCATTAGCCTCATTTTCCCGCCTTTCCTTTCCTTCGAATATTCAATAAGTTTTAAGCTCTCAATAGAGGCCCTATTCTCTATTCTTATTTATATATATAATAATATAAAGAATATAATAAGAGATAGAGCCATAAAATTCTACCTATTATAGGCATAAAAAATATCTTGATTTAAGGGGCGAAGTACCTTAGAAAAGAAAGGCTTACTTTATTTTCCGACTTAGATACACGAAATCATCTGGAGGAATTATGGAATTACTAAAGATAAATTATGGGGTTACCTGTACTAAAAACTGTATTGATTGTCCCTACTATTTCGGCTGTAAATCGGAGATGAAAAAAAACATCACCAAAACTGGCCGGATGGAGAAAATTAGGGAGCGGATGGCTAACATCAGATATAAATTAGCGGTGATCGGCGGAAAAGGAGGGGTAGGTAAATCTACAGTTTCCGCTAACCTGGCAGTCTCTTTAGCTAAAAAATATCGGGTAGGAATCGTTGACTCTGACTTTGATGGGCCCTGTATTCCCAAAATTCTCGGTGTGGAGAAAGCTAAACTCACTATTGCTGATAACGGCATCATCCCGGTAAAGGGACCCCTTAATATCAAAATAGCCTCTACTGCATTCTTGCTTGATGAGGACGAATTTACTGTCTGGTTTCATGAGTTAAAAAGGAGTGCCTTGGAAGAGTATCTGGCCCATGTTTATTTTGGGGAGCTGGACTACCTTATATTAGATTTGCCTCCGGGAACAAGCTCCGAAACGGTAAATATGTTCAAATTTTTACCTGACCTGGGGGGTGTCGTAGTTGTTACTATCCCCTCAGAGCTTTCCCAGAACGTAGCCCGCCGGGCGATAAACCTCTCTCAGCAGGCAGGAGTAAAAATAATAGGAGTGGTAGAGAATATGAGTAGTACGGTATGTCCGGACTGTGGGAGGGTAATCAGCCCGTTTCAAAACGGAGGGGGTGAGAAATTAGCAGAAACCCTTAGTGTGCCTTTTCTGGGGAGAATCCCGCTTGATCCGAGAATTTCTGAATGCTCCGATCGAGGTGAACCTTTTATCCTTGAGAACAATACCCTCCCAGCAACAAAAGCCTTTAATGCTATTGTAGAAAAGATTGTTGCTGCCATAAAAGGGTAATTATTCTCAGATCTCCTTTTTTAATTTAATTTTTAGATAGGCTTCCCCAGAAATGGTATAATTTAAAAAACGAGACTTTTTCACTATCTCAATCATTTCTTCCCGGGAACAGGGTCGCGGTTTAAAGATTTTAACCAGCAGCACCATCCCAAGATATAAGATGAGTTTTGTCCCTTTTTTCCAATCCCTTTGTAAAAGGCGCTCTTCTGATGAGACAATCCTGGCGGGATCAAGGATCCAGGCTTCTCTCCCGGACTTTAGGACTCTATGACATTCATTAATGAATGTCACTGGATTTTTCAGACTGTGGAACACTCCAGT
>JAZDOO010000003.1:0-11062 GCA_043798555.1 Pseudomonadota bacterium
GAGCGGGACCGGTTTGTTCTTTCCAAAGGCCACGGGGCCCCTGCCCTTTATGCAGCGTTAGCCCGGTGTGGGTATTTCGAATCCTCCGAACTCATGAAGTTAAGAAAAATGGGAAGCATTCTCCAGGGGCATCCGGATATGAAATGTACTCCCGGGGTGGACATCTCCACTGGCTCGCTGGGGCAGGGTCTTTCATTGGGAAACGGGATGGCTTTAGGCCTCAGGCTTGATGAAAAACCATCCCGGGTTTACGTGTTGATGGGGGATGGGGAGATTCAGGAGGGTCAAGTTTGGGAAGCGGCCATGGCAGCGGCTCATTACCGTCTGGATAATGTGTGTGGAATTGTAGATTTTAACGGACTCCAGATTGACGGCCGCGTTGAACGGGTGATGAATGTTGAGCCGATTGCTGATAAATGGGCTGCTTTCGGGTGGAGAGTCTTTACCGTGAACGGCCATGACTTTGAAGAAATTATCAGTGCGTTGGACAGTGCTGAGACGGTAAAGCAAAAACCCTCAGTGATTATTGCAAAAACAATAAAAGGGAAAGGGATCTCATTTTTTGAGGGTAAAGCTGAATACCATGGAGTCGCTCCTACTGATGATGAACTGAAGTTGGCGATGACTGAATTAAAACCTGAATCCTAAGAAAGGGGTGGATTTTGTCAACGTTAGTGGGAACCAGAGAAGTTTACGGAGAGACATTAGCCCAATTGGGAGAAATTTATAAAGACATTGTGGTTCTGGATGCCGATTTATCTTCATCCACCAAAACGTCCCTTTTTGCCAAGAAGTTTCCTCACCGTTTTTTTAACATGGGGGTGGCGGAACAAAATATGATGGGCACTGCTGCCGGGTTAGCTGCGGCCGGGAAAATCGTATTCGCCAGTACCTTTGCGGTTTTTGCCACCGGGAGATGCTGGGAACAGATTCGATATAGCATTGCCTATAATAAACTGAATGTGAAGATTGTTGCTACTCATGGAGGGGTTACGGTGGGAGCGGATGGAGGATCGCATCAATGTACGGAAGATATTGCCATTATGAGGGTTCTGCCGGAGATGCGGGTCATTGTCCCTGCCGATGGAAAAGAAATGCGTGAGGTTATCAGAACCATCGTCAAAATCCCCGGCCCCTTCTATGTTCGTTCCTCCCGGATGAAATCCCCCCTTGTTTTTGATGAGGACTATAAGTTTGTGCTCGGAAAAGGAACGGTTCTCCGGAAGGGGAACGAGGTGACGTTAATCGGGACCGGGCTGATGGTCTCCAAATGTTTAGAAGCCGCAACCAGGTTAGAACAAGAAGGTATTTCCGCTCAGGTGGTGAACATTTCCACCATTAAACCAATAGATGAAGCATTGCTTGTTGATTGCGCCTTGAAAACCTATGGGATTGTGACCGTGGAAGAACATTCCGCTATCGGAGGGCTTGGAAGCGCGGTAGCCGAGGTGCTTTCAGAAAAATGCCCTACCTATATCCATAAAATTGCGGTTCAGGATAAATTCGGATTCTCAGCCGATCCAGACGAACTGCTTGATTATTTTGGATTGAACCCCTCCACCATAGTCGCGGCGGCAAAACAACTATTAGATGCACGTAAAAAAACCGGACCGGTCATCATGGCTGCCCGGTAAGTTGATCGTTATGATCCAGATGTACCATGTATATAAGAATTATTCCTCGCATTCTCCCGCCCTTGCCGATATAAATCTGAAAATAGATAAAGGTGCTTTTGCCTTTATTTTAGGCCCCAGTGGTGCAGGCAAAACCACGTTGTTAAACCTCCTCTTTGGTGCCGAGAGTCCCACGAGGGGACAGATAATTGTCAACGGGATAAACTTCGGAAGAATAAAGGAATCTACCATTCCTTACTTACGGCGCCGCATGGGGTTTGTTTTCCAGGATTTTAAGCTCCTCAATAACCGGACTGTTTATGACAATGTGTCCTTAGCTCTGGAAGTTGTTAGCCTCAATAAAAAGAACATTAAAAAAAAAGTCCATCATGTTCTCAATAACCTTGGATTATTGAATAAACTTACTACCTCGCCAATACTTTTATCCGGAGGTGAAAAACAGAGGGTTGCCATTGCGCGGGCTATCGTTAACGATCCAGCCCTGCTTCTGGCTGATGAACCAACGGGAAATTTGGATCCGGAGATCACCAAGGAGATTATGAAAATTTTTAAAACCATAAATACGTGGGGAACAACCGTGGTGATTGCCACCCATGATAGAAATCTCCTCAGCTATCATCCCACAAAAGTGATTGCTTTGGAGAAAGGGAGAGTGAAAGGCGTATTTGTTTCCGGTCGTCACGTTCCTAAATCAGGTATTCTTCAGCAGGGTGATTAGAGAGAGGTGATAGTTAACCAACTCTTATATTTTATTCACAAGGCGTTTCAGAACCTCAGACATTTTTTTCTTATTAACCTCATCACCTTTGGTATCATCAGTCTTGCTTTATTAGTGTTCAGTACCTTTTTGATGATAGTTTTAAACTTTCAAACCTATTTGGATAAATGGAAGAGTCAGATTCAGGTGACTGCCTATCTAAGGGAAAAAATAACGGTCGAGGAATTGGAAGTGGTCAAACAGAAAATAAAAAGCTTTCCCGAGGTTAAAGGATTCACGTTCATCTCCAAAGAAGAAGCGCTCAGTTTTTTTAACCGCAGGTTTCCGGAGCAAAAAAAAATTCTGGAAGGATTACCAGAAAACCCTTTGCCAGCATCTATTGATCTTCACCCCAAAGACAGTTATCAAAACACCAAACAGATCAAAGCGCTTGCCAGCAAGGTTAAGAACCTACCAGGGGTGGAAGAGGTTGAATATGGCCAGTTCTGGATTGAAGGCTATTTAAGTTTTTTGAACGTTATAAAAAAAGCCACACTCACGGTGGGAGTCGTGATCCTGTTAGCTACGGTTTTCATCATTTCTAACACCATTAAGCTCACTGTATATGCCCGGAAAGAAGAAATTGCGATCATGAAGCTGGTGGGGGCCACCAATTTTTTTATCAGAGTCCCCTTTTTTATTGAAGGGATTATGTTGGGTCTGGGAGGAGCATTGGTTGCTTTGAGTACCCTGTATATTGCCTATCATTGCTTCATCAAATGGGTTGCCCAACTTTCTTACCTTCCGGTTCAGGAACTATCTATTGTTTATCTCCCCCCTTACTACCTTATCTTGGTCGCCATGGGAGGGATGGTAACGGGATTTTTGGGAAGTTTTTTTTCTTTAGGCCGGTATTTAAAAATGTAATTACTTATGCTAAAGATTTTCTCTTCTTTAGGTATCGTTATTGCTGTGGTATGGTTTATCAGTATTGGACCCGCAAAAAGCGATGAGAAAAAAGCTAAAGCAACTAAGCAACAACTCACCCAGGGAAAAGATGAGCTAAGGGTGCTGCAAAGAAAAATCCAAGATAAAAAAAGTCGCCTCAAAGAGACTCAAAAAGAAGAAAGTAAAGTGATATCGGAATTAAATCGGATTGAAAAAGATCTTTTTCGCAAACAACAGACCCTTAAGGGCTATGACACTACCCTCAAACGCCAGGAGCAAGAGATTCAAAAGCTCAATTGTGAGGTTGAAAAACTCCAGGGTGACATTAATGACCAGAAAAATAATGTTGCCTTTCAGATGAAAGCCCTTTATACCTTAAGCCGGATGTCCATGGCAGAAGCCCTTTTTTCTTCGGATTCTTTGCCGAGTTTAATGCAACGGTATGCATACCTGACCAGGATGATTGCCTATCGTGAAGGGGTTATTGACAATTATGGACATGCCTTAGCTATGATTCAAAATTATCAGCAGCACTTAAGGGAAAATGAAAGGGAACTTGAAGCGTTAACGGAAAAAACCCGTGCTACTCAGGAAGACATTTCCCAGCATAAAAGAGAAAAAACTGTATTGTTGGAGAGTATCAAATCAGAAAAGGAGCTTCACCTTAAAGCCTTAGCAGAACTTGAGCAAGCGTCTGCCCGTCTGCAGGGGTTGATTGAGAAATTGGAAAGAGGAGTGTCCCTTGCTACTCCCCCCCTGAGCACCACGTTTTCGCATAAAAACTTTTCTGCCTTAAAAAATAAGCTTGCCTTTCCGGTTGAAGGAACTATCATAACGTACTTTGGAAAACAGGAAGATCCTGAGTTCTCTACGATCTCCCATAATAAGGGAATAGAAATTGCGGCTGCCATGGGGAGTCCCATCAAAGCAGTGTTTGACGGTAACGTTATCTATTCCGATTGGTTTAAGGGATACGGGAATATTATCATTATTGATCACGGGGAAGGATACTATACCCTTTCTGGTCATGCGGCAGAACTTTTTAAAAAAGTAGGTGATCAGATAAAGGAAGGAGAACCGATTGGCTATGTGGGTGATACTGGTTCCTTTAAGGGACCTAACCTTTATTTTGAAATTCGGCATCATGGAAAACCCTTAGATCCGCTTGAGTGGCTAAGGCGTAATTGAAGGGATTAGGGGACAGGGAAAAGTGAAGAGGGAAGAGGGATGAGGGGAAAATTCCTGAAACCAAACGCCTAAAACCTAATACCTGATGACCTGATCCTGGGAATCGGAGGGAATTTCATATAAATAATATTAACAAGACACATGAGGAGAAGAAACAGTGGGTTTTAAGAAGGTTAAGCTTTCCTGGTTGCTGTTCCTGGGTTTTTTTATCTTTGGGTATGTACTGAGTGAACACGGAGGCGCTTTAGTATCGGCGGTAACCGATAAAAATTATGAAAACCTAAAGCTTTTTAGTGACATTCTCTATATCATCCAGAAAGATTACGTAGATGAGACCAAGGTTAATACCTTAATGGAAGGGGCTATCAATGGTATGTTAAGCACCTTAGATCCCCATAGTTCCTATATGTCTCCCGAGGTGTACAAAGAAATGCAGGTGGAGACTGAGGGAAGATTTGGAGGTTTGGGGATCGAACTAACCATTAGAGACGAGACCCTCACGGTAGTTGCTCCGATTGAAGATACACCGGCATTCCAGGCGGGGATTAAAGCGGGTGACCAGATTGTAAAAATCGAGGGAGTTTCTACCAAGAACATGGGTCTTATTGATGCGGTAAAAAAATTACGGGGGAAAAAGGGCACTAAGGTAACCATTTCCATTATGCGGGAAGGATTTACTGAATTCAAGGATTTCACCCTGACCCGGGATATTATTCAAATTAAAAGTGTGAAATTCAATGTCATGAATGATCGAATCGGCTATATCCGCGTTACGCAATTTCAAGAACAGACCACCATGGATTTTCAAAAAGCTTTAAACGAACTTGAAGCGAAGATTCCCTCTCCCTTAGGGATTATCCTGGATTTGCGCAATAACCCTGGAGGGTTACTCCAGCAAGCGGTGGAAATGAGTGATGAATTCCTTGATTCCGGGCTTATTGTGTACACTGAGGGCCGTTTAGAAAACCAAAAAATGGAGTTTAAAGCCCATAAGAATGAAACCAAACATGATTACCCCATCATTGTATTGGTTAACGCCGGTACTGCCAGTGGTTCGGAAATTGTCGCCGGAGCCTTACAGGATCATGGCCGGGCGCTGGTTGTGGGGACTCCCACATTTGGCAAGGGCTCAGTGCAAACCATTATCCCCTTAGATAATGGCTCTGGCCTTAGGCTTACTACCGCACGATATTTTACCCCAAGCGGACGATCTATTCAGGCCAAAGGGATCCAGCCGGATATTGTCATCGAGGAGAAGGTGGAGCGTTTAGGGGAAAAGGGTTATAACCTTCGATTCTTGCGGGAGAAGGACCTGGAACATCATATGAAGAATACCGAGGAAGGGGAAACTATGGATGAAGGGCAAAAAGAGTCTCCGGAAAAAGAATCTCCCAAAACCGAAACGATAAAAAAAGAAGACCAGGACCTGACTGAGGATCTTCCTTTGAATCGGGCAATCGAATTATTGAAAAGCTGGGAAATTTTTAAGGGCAAAAAGCCCACCATTACCAATCAAATGACGTAAAAGGGTGGTATCTATGGAACCGCAAACGTTTTACATCCTGCTTGTCGTTTTAGTGGGAGGATTTCTGGGAGGTATCCTCGTTGCCTTACTCCCCCTCATTAACCAAATTAAAAAAACTGCACGGCAAGTGGAAGCCACGGCAGCGAGTCTGGATGCCATATTACAGCATGAGTTCAAGGCACTCCTGACCCGGGGAGAGAAGGTGCTGGAGGGATTGGGAGAGATACAACCATTGGTAAAGGATAAACTCACCCATATTCCTGACGGGGCTCCCTGGATGGCTTTCTTGGGGGCAAGTAACCACATCGCGCGCTTCTTAATGTTCTGGACTTTGAAGGAAGTTTGGAGTAGAATAAAAAGAAAGAAAAGAAGTTAGGAAGGCAGGTTAAATTTCTTTTTATGGAAAGGAGGTAAGGTTATGAGTTCATATCGTACTGAGGATGGCTTTGCCGCAATTGCCTTAGCCTTTCTTACCGGAGGCCTGATTGGGGCAACCCTGGGTCTTCTCTTTGCTCCTCGAAGTGGATCCGAGACCCGGGAGAGGATAAAAGAACAAGCGGGAAGTGCCGGCGAAAAAATACGGGAGAAAGCTGGGGCAATGAGGGAAAAGGCAGAAGAATGGACTGAAACGGGAAAAGAAAAGTTTTCCGAAGTCCGGGGGAAAGTTCAAGACTCGGTGGGGAAATTTAAAGAGTCGGTGAGCAGGAAAAAGGGAGAAGAGGAACCAACCGAAGCTTAGAGGTCTCGCAAAACCCAGAATTCAAAATCCGAAATCCTAAACAATTCCAAATGACCAAAATGCAAAATTCGAAACATTTTGAACATTTGATATTTAAATTTTGGATTTGTTTAGGATTTCGATATTCGGAGTTAGGGTTTAATGCGGTTATGACAGAAGCGCCTTAAATTGGGCTATAGAACTTCCGAGAAGATGAGAGGGCCCTGTCTTTTTTTGTCATTTCAGAGATAGGCCTTTTCAAACTTTTGGGTGAGGTAATGCAAAACATCCTTAATACTCTTATTGGTGTATAGGGCAGTTTCGAATTGACTCAGTCCCCGCAGCACTGAGGAATGGTTGCGATTGAAACACTTCCCGATGTCCACCAACGTGCTATCAGTATATTTACGGCAGAAGTAGTACGCCACCTGCCGGGGATAATTAACGATCCGGCTTCGGGATTTTGACCGCAACTGATCCAGGGTCACCTTAAAATACTGCGCAATAAATTTTTGAATTTCAGCCACACTAACCACTTTGGTTTGCACAAAGTCCTTTAACGTCTCTTTGGCAAGGTCCAAATCTATTTTCTGCCTTAATAAGGAGGCATTGGCAATAAGGTGGATGAGTGCGCTTTTAATGTCCCGAATGTTGCTTTTGATTGATCGGGCAATATAGTCGGCCACCTCTTCAGAGATTTGGACATTTTCCTCCGCACACCTGGAAAAGATGATCTTCTTTTTAGTTTCATAATCCGGAAGCTTAATATCTACCACCAGTCCGCTTCCCATGCGCGACTTTAAATTATCTTTGAGGTCATTAATCTCCCGGGGATTGGAGTTGGCAGTTAACACCACCTGTTTTCCCATCTGAATCAAGGTGTCGAGGGTGTAAAAAACCTCTTCCTGGGTTTTTACTTTCCCTTGTAAGAATTGCACATCTTCAATCACTAATACATCGCACTGTTTTCGATACTTTTCCTTAAATCCTATAATCTCGTTTTTCCGCAAAGCCTGGACCATTTCGTGCGCAAACCACTCCGCAGTGGTGTAAAATAGTTTTAGGTCAGGATGATCAGAAATAATTCTTTGCCCCATGGCACTGGAAAGGTGGGTTTTTCCCAAGCCTGCCGGAGAATAAAAGAAAAGGGGATTATAGAGTCGGGGGTTTCTTTCCGCAACCGCCAGGGCGGAAGCGTAGGCAAAATGGTTGCTGGGGCCGACGACAAAATTGTGGAAGGTATACTCGCGATTGATAAAAGGGAACACGTGAAGATGACGCTCAGTTCCCGGGAGGATTAATTGAGTGGGGGAGGAAGTACGCATCTCGCCTCCATTATTGTGAGTGTTCGAAAGCGAGAACTCAATCAGAACTTCCTTTCCCATGACCTCCTGCAGGGTCATGAAAATATCTTTATAGTAGTTTAGCTTTATCCAATCTAAAACAAATCGGTTTGGACAGTCTATGGTGACCTTATTGGAAGAAGTTTCCTGGTGCTTCAGTTGTGAAAACCAGCGACTGTATGAGGTAAGGCCAACCCTTTTCATTAAAGCTTTTTCGAACTGATCCCATAATGGGTTTTCCATCTCTCCTCCCCAATGTTGAATAAAGGACTTTCCTCTCTCTCATTGCTTCTGCATGATAAACTATCCCACGATAGTGTCAAAGTGAATTTCGGAGAGATTTTTAGACTTTACCACCATAGAATTGCACAATCGGTAACTATTTGAAATATAATGACTATCAGGAGTAAAAGCATACAGCTCCCTACCGGTAAAGGGTAACGATACTATCGGAAAAAAGGACAAGTTTCTCATTGGTTATTGTGATTTTCAACAAATTATTCCTGGAAGGGAGATACCTGCAAACTTTCAAAATCTAATTTTTTCATCATTTTCCTCTGTTTTTCATCAGTTTTTAAAAAATTATTCTTAAATCGGTTTACCCATGCGAAAGGACTAAGAGAGGAACCCTTTTTCTTACGGGCTCTTATCGGTAGTGTGTGGGAAAATACTTGAAATATCAATGCTTATTAGAAACTCAGGTTTGCTTGGTTTCCCGAATCACTGCCTGAAGGAGGGGGATGGATTGGGGTACATGAGGGCTGCTCATTAAGGCGAGATTCACTTCGGTAGCAAGGAGTTTTCCGGCTTTTGTGAGGCATTTCCAGGCAAACAATTGAGAATCACCCCTCAAAGCGTTACTGACTTTTTCTTCGGCTATGTTTTTGGAAGCAATGCTTGGAGCGTGGAGTTCCGGACTTAGCTCCCAAAGATATTTGCCATTCAACTCTTCTTTTTTATATCCCGTGAGCTTTTCTCCGGCGGGATTAGCTCCGATAATTTGGGTTTCCTTCAGAATAAGAATGGCATCCGGGGAACATTCAAAGAGGACCTGGTAGTGTTCCAGGCTTTTGAGCAATTTATTTTGCGAGCGCACTGTTTCGGTGACATCAAGTATGGTCATCACCGCGGATTTAACTTTCCCATTCTGGTCAGGCAAGGGGATAATGGTACCTTGACGCCAGAAGACTCTTCCTTCATAATATTGCTCTTCATCCCATTCCAGATTAACCATAATGTTGTTCTTGAAAGCCCGTTCCACTGCTTCAGAGATCATCTGGGGCTTCGATAAAAACATCAGGCTGGATACTGGCTTATTTACTACGGTTGCGAACCTGCACTGGTAGAGCCTTTCAGCCGCCGCGTTCAGATATAAAACCTTTGCTTCAGCATCAACTACCAGAGTGGCAAAGGGAAGTTTTTCCAGTAAGGTCTGTAAATTCTGAGACCCAAATGTCATAAAAAAAGATTCTTTGGTAACCAATTCCTGGGAGTCTGACAATGATTTCTCCTCTTCTTATAAATTTACGATCCCTTGCTCCCTAAGTCCTCCCAAACCTCAGCTTTGCCAGTTCCTCCACGTGCTTGTAAATATGTAAGCCTTTGGAAGTGGCGATGATCTCTCCGTCATTCACTCCGATTTCTCCGGCCATATACTCTTTCAAAAGCTGGAGAGCAGCTAAGTTGGCAGGAAAGCCTCCCCAGAGGTCCCAGGAACGGAAGTAAGGGAAAAAATGGAGGGCTTCATCCCGAACCTTGGTATCAATGTGCCGCAGACAGGGCGGATCATCCAGGAGCAGGTCGGAGGGGGAGCCAATCTGAAGAATGAGCTGGTTATTATTAAGACCACATTGCTTATACCGGCTGATGATCTCCTCCACTTGATTGAAAAAAGGGGATTCATCCGGGCCTGCCTGTGCGGTGCACGCAGACAGGGAGCACCATTTCCGTTCTGCCTTCACCAATCGTTCCCCATAGGTATAGTCTTCTCCTGGCCCTTTCCGGCCGGACATGATGTAAGACTCAAAGTACTGGGCCACGTATTCTTTGGTGGCAGGAGGGGGAATGTTCAGATATTCAGGAATCACCGGCAAGCGGGGCTCTTCTCCTGGGCGTTTAATGTGAATGACTACAAAATCGAATTCGATGCGCTCACTTCCGGCATAACTCCCCTGGTCAATGGTGTATCGTTTCCCCTGTTCAAAAAGATTATAGACTGCCTGGTGCCAGGCATCATCCAAAGTTATGGCTTCAATGAATACTGGTTGCATGGTCTTGTTCCTTAACTAATCCCGTTCCTTTTCTTGTCATTCCTGCGAAAGCGGGAATCCAGTATTCATAGTACATCATTATATAAGTCCCTCCACTCAGGATTACACTTCACAATGAGTGCTATTTTCCACTGCCTTTTCCATTTCTTGAGTCTTTTTTCCCTTTCAATAGCACTGGAACTATCATTGGTCTGTTCATAGTACACTAAGTTATGAATGCCATATTTCTTTGTAAATCCTTCTACGAGATCGTTTTTGTGCTCATATACCCGCTTTACAAGGTCCTTTGTGACGCCAAGGTATAATGTGCCATTTCTTTTATTTGCCAATATGTAAACGTAATAATTTTGCATTGTTTGTTGCTAAAACTCATGGATTCCTGCTTGCGCAGGAATGACAACCTTAGCTCCCCCACCGAAATCCCAGGTCCTTTACCATCTGATAGTCATCCTCAACCGGCCTCCCGCCGGTAGTGAGATAGCCACCCACAATCATGCCGTTTGCTCCGGCCAAAAAAGCAGTTGCCTGGAGGTCTCTAACGTTCACTTCTCTCCCCCCGGCTAACTTGATGTGTTTGTCAGGCACAATCAGCCGCATAATGGCAATGATTTTCAGGATTTCGAGCGGCGGGGGGGGTACCATGGTTTCCAGGGGGGTTCCCGGACGGGGATTTAAGATATTTATGGGAATGGCGTCCACTCCGATCTCCCGAAGGAAAAATACCATCTCTAACCATTGC
>JAZDOO010000047.1:0-7801 GCA_043798555.1 Pseudomonadota bacterium
GGTAGCAAAATGGTAGCAGAAACAAAAAGGGTCACCGACCGAAATCTGTAACCCCTTGATTTTGTTGATGGGCGGTACTGGATTTGAACCAGCGACTTCCACCGTGTGAGGATGGCACTCTCCCGCTGAGTTAACCGCCCAAAGAATATTCTCATTAAATAGCAATTTTTTAACCCCACTGCAAGCATTTTTCCTCTTTTTTAAAACCATAATTTCCTTGACACCTGTTCCCTCCCCTTCTATATTCCGGTTAAAAAAACTGAGGAGACTTCAAATCCAAAAATTCGAAATCCTAAATCCTAAACTCTAAACAATATCAAATGACCAAAATCCATAATCCATAAAGCCAGAGCAAGGAGGAGTCTTACTATGATCAAGGTTGGTATCATCGGAGGTTCGGGATTTGACGATCCGCGCCTGATTGAACATATTCAAAGAATCAAAAAACATACACCCTATGGCCCCACCTCGGATCTCATCATCACCGGATCGTATCAAGGGGTGGAGTTAGCGATCATCCCCCGTCACGGCGAATCGCATCGGATCTGCCCCTCGAATGTGAACTTTAGAGCGAACATCTGGGCAATGAAAGATCTGGGAGTTACCCACATCCTTGCCACTACTGCAGTGGGGTCTCTCCGGGAAGACATTAAACCCGGTCACTTGGTTCTTCCTGACCAATTTATTGATCGTACCACCCAAAGGAAAATGACCTTTTTTGAGGGACATGAGGTTTGCCATATATCCATGGCTGATCCCTTTTGCAAAAAGCTCCGGGAAAAGCTTTGCCATGCTGCCCAAAACTTGGAATTGGACTATCACGGAGAAGGAACCGTTATCACTATTGAAGGACCCCGCTTTTCTACCCGGGCAGAAAGCCGGATGTTCCGTCAATGGGGAGCAGATATTATCAATATGAGTACCGTCCCTGAAGCAGTTCTGGCCCGGGAAGCGTCGATTTGTTATGCTACTATTGCCATGAGCACCGATTATGATTGCTGGCACGAGAGTGAATGTATGGTTACCTGGGAAATGATTGCGGAAGTTATGGCGAAAAATGTTGAAAACGTTAAAAAGCTTCTATTTGAAGTAATCCCTCAGATTGATTTTTTTGAATGCGAATGTAAAGAAGCCATTAAAATGGCAATGGTTTAAATCAGTGATCAGTGGTCAGGGGACAGCGGACAGTGAACAGGGATCAGGGGTCAGTTTTCAGCAGTCAGCAAACTGGAATCAGGATAATAAAGAAAAAAACTGAAAGCTGAACCCTGATAGCTGATTGCTCATTGTTCATTCAGCCGCTCCAAGAATTGCTCTATGAGACGGGCAAAGATTGGGCCCGGCTTTCTGAACGTTGGCTACCACCTCTTCAAGGGATGCAGGGGCAAGAGACTCAGGAATGTTCACATTGGAAATGATCGAAAGTCCTAAAACCTTTAGTCCCCCGTGCACTGCAGCAATTACCTCGGGAACCGTTGACATCCCCACGGCATCAGCACCGATCTTCCCCAGAAACCGGGTTTCTGCTGGGGTCTCAAGGCTTGGCCCGGAAACCGCCACGTAAACACCCCTTCTCAACATCAACCCCAATTCCTGAGCAGTTTTCTGAATCTTACTGATCAAATCCCCACAGTAGGGCTCATTCATGGAAGGGAATCTCACGCCCAGACTCTCAATATTGGGCCCCCGAAGAGGATTGTCTCCTAAGAAATTAATATGATCGGTGATTGTGTTATTGTTATGTTTGGACTTATGTTGGGGAAAATATTCCAAAACCTGAAACGCTCTTCCTATCATAATACCTCCTGAAGGTACTGTAAAGTTCTCTCTACCTTAACAAAAGTAATTGCTTTTTGAATTAAATTGATTATATTCATGAAGTTTGCAACACTTTTTTCACGTTGCTAAGCGCTTTCATGAGTTTAATATTCCATAAGTGAATTAATAGGTTAAAGGAAATTATGGTAGTTGAAAACGAGATCCAGGACCTAAGGGACAAAATTAATCAGATCGATGAGGAGATACTCCAGCTTATCTCTCAGCGTGCCCGGCTGGTTAAGGAGATCTGGAAGCTTAAGGAAGAGCATCAAATCGAACCTTATGCAGCCGATCGGGAGAAAATAATTCATCAACGGTTAGAGGAACTTAATCAGGGCCCCCTCAGCAATGAAGACATTAAAACCATTTTTAAAGAAATTATCTCCGCCTGTTTAGCCTTAGAAAAACCGCTGCGGATTGCTTACCTTGGACCAGAAGCCACGTTTACCCACCAGGCAGCGTTAAACCAATTTGGCCATGCTCCCGAATTTATTCAAATACCTACCATTGAGGGCATTTTTGAGGAAGTAGAAAAAAAACGATGTGATTATGGGGTGGTGCCGATAGAAAATTCCACTGAAGGATCAGTTTATCGAACCTTAGATATGTTTGTTGAAACTCCCTTAAAAATTTGTGCCGAAATATCTTTCGAAATCTCCCTGTATCTTTTGAGCGCTTCTGACCGGATCGAAGATATTAAAGAAATTTACTCTCACCCTCAGGCTTTGGCTCAGTGCAGCCGCTGGTTAGCCAATAACCTTCCCGATATCCCCGTGCATGCCGCATCAAGCACTGCTATGGCTGCTAAAAAAGCTGCCAACAAACCCTTTGTAGGTGCAATTGCCAGTAAGCTTTCTGCATCCCTTTACAATTTAAAAATACTTAAAGAAAAGATCGAAGATTATACCAATAATATCACTCGATTTTGGGTCATAGGGCACCGAAGCCCGGAAAAAAGTGGCACTGATAAAACCTCCATCATGTTTTCCATTAAAGATGTGTCAGGAGCACTTTATAAAGCACTCTATCCGTTTTCCCAGTATGAGATTAACATGACCAAGATCGAATCCCGGCCGTCTAAGGAACGGCCCTGGGAATACATTTTTTTTGCTGACTTAGAGGGACATATAACGGATAGCGAGCTAAAAAAACCCCTGGAGGAAATGGAGCTGATGGTTAATTTTTTAAAAATATTAGGCTCTTATCCCCGGAGTGGGTAAATGGAAGTAAAATATAGAAGACAGAGATCAGAAGTCAGGAGTCAGAAGTCAAGAGTCGGAAGATTTTGAATTGAGAATTCTGAATTCTGTCTTCTGACTTCTTGATCTAATCGGAGCTAAGTTCAGAGTCATGCGAAACATCAATAATTTAGTAAGTAAAGGGATCAAACAAATCACTCCCTACATTCCAGGCAAACCTCTCGAAGAATTAGAACGGGAGTATGGCGTGCTAAATGCCATTAAAATGGCCTCCAACGAGAACCCTCTGGGCCCGTCTCCGAAAGCTATCGAGGCGATAAAAAATTACTTGCATAGCCTTCATCGGTACCCCGATGCTAATTGTTTCCTTCTCAAAGAGATGCTTTCGAAAAAGCTCGGCATACCTCCAGCATGTATTGTGCCGGCTAATGGTTCTAATGAAATTATCGAACTCTCTCTCAAAGCGTTTCTCCGACCCGATTATGAGGTCATCATCCCCGAACCAACGTTCTCTCTTTATGCCAAATTTACCCAGGCCCTGGATGGGATTCCAGTTAACGTTCCCTTAAAAGACTTCGGTATTGACTTGGAAGCAGTACGAAAAAAAATCGGACCCAAGACGCGGATAATTTTTATCAATAACCCCAACAACCCCACCGGCACCATAATCAAAAAACGGGAGTTCGAAGCGTTCCTTTATGCTCTACCAGAGGATATAGTAGTGATAGTAGACGAAGCCTACGGAGAATTTGCCAGTGACCCTGATTTTCCCCAGGGAAAACAGTATCTGGATGGACCGAGATGGATTATCACCTTGAGAACCTTTTCGAAGGCTTATGGCTTAGCTGGGTTACGCATCGGATATGGTTTAGCTCCTAAGGAATTAACGCACTACTTAAATAAAATCCGCCAGCCCTTCAATGTGAATTCCCTTGCTCAAGTAGCCGCCTGTGCTGCATTAACCGATGATGAGCATTATCAGAAAACGCTTAGCGTCGTTTCCACTGGACGCAGCTACTTATATCGAGAGCTGGATCAGCTTAATGTTCAGTATATTCCCACGCAGGCTAATTTCTTGATGGTTCGAGTGAATCAAGATTGCACTCAAGTGTATGAGGCAATGTTAAAACAAGGAGTTATTATTAGACCTTTAAGCTCCTTTGGCTATCATGATTATATTCGGGTGAGTGTGGGAACCCCGGAAGAAAATGAGCGTTTTATTACCACCTTTCAGAAAATCCTTTAAGTCGTTTGTTAAATGGTAGTTTTTAATCAGGTGACCATAATTGGAGTGGGACTGATTGGCGGTTCTCTCGCCCTTTCCGCTCGGAGAAAAGGGATTTTCCACCATATCATTGGCGTTGGCCGAACCCTTGAGAATTTACAAAAAGCTAAAGAGCTGCAAGTGGTTGATGACTACACCACTGACCTCACCACCGGGGTAACCGGTTCAGATTTAGTGGTGGTAGCCACTCCAGTAAGAGTAGTTGTTCCATTAATCGAGAAAATGCTGCCGCATCTTAAGGAAGGAACCATCATTACGGATGTGGGAAGTGTGAAAGCCGAAATTGTGAATCAAGTTGGTGCTCTCCCTTTGTCCAACGTATATTTTGTAGGAGGACATCCGATTGCGGGAACAGAAAATTCTGGGGCAGAAGCTGCTTTTTCCGACCTGTTCAAAGGACGAAAATGTATCCTCACTCCCACTAAACGAACTGATATCTTTGCTCTGGAAAAAATAAGAAACGTGTGGGAAGCAGTCGGAGCCGAAGTGGTACTCATGGATAGTGCGGAGCATGATAAAATTTTGGGGGCGGTAAGTCACCTGCCCCATATGATCGCTTTCACCTTAGTTAACTTTTTAGACGAACTCCAGAAAGGTAATGGGAAGGTTTTTGAATTTTCTGCGGGAGGCTTAAAGGACTTTACCCGGATTGCTGCCAGCCACCCGGTTATGTGGGCAGACATTGCGGTAATGAATCGAGCCCATTTGGTTGAACTCATGGAAGGCTACCAGAATGCCTTTGATTATCTTAAAACATTAATTGATACCCAGGATTGGAATCGCCTCCATGACGAAATCCAGAAATCCCGAATTATTCGGCGAACCATTATAGTGTAAAAAAACGTCTTGTAACCCGGTCACTTTCACGACCGAAATGGGCACGGCGATGCATTAAAATTATAAAAATGTTTGACATTTATATTTTAAGTATATTATTTTAGTTACTTTATCTTGTTGGATTACGTGAAAACCATTATTGTCCATAAAAGACATTGTCTAAAGGGAGAATTTTATCCGCCCGGCGATAAATCCATTTCTCACCGGGCCATAATTTTGGGATCCATTGCTCAAGGCACAACCCAGGTGACCAATTTCTGCCCTGGAGATGACACCTTACGCACGATTCAGGCCTTTCAATCTCTGGGGGTAGAAATCGAAGGAGGTGGAACTGAATATACCGTTTTCGGAAAGGGGTTACGTGGCCTAAAGGAACCCGAGGATGTTATTGATGCTGGCAATTCGGGCACCACTACCCGATTGATGACCGGGTTGCTCAGTGGACAGCATTTTTTTTCGGTTATCACTGGGGATGCTTCCCTCCGAAAACGACCAATGAAAAGGGTAACCGAACCTCTTCGGGCTATGGGCGCTCAAATTGATGGACGTGGGGATGGCAATTATGCCCCTTTAACGATTCGCGGAGGAAAACTTTCTCCCATAGAATACCAATCACCAGTAGCAAGTGCTCAGGTAAAATCTGCCTTACTTTTAGGCGGTCTTTATACGGACGGTATTACGCAGGTTACTGAACCGACGCTTTCAAGAGACCATACGGAACGAATGCTGAAAGCTATGGGGGCCACCATTGAACGGGAGGGAACTACAGTTCGGATAAAAGGCTTTCCCAGCTTAGAAGCCTTTTCTCTCCAGATTCCTGGAGATATCTCGTCGGCAGCTTTTTTGGTGGTGGGCGCCACTCTTCTTCCTCATTCTCATATTGCAGTTCACAATGTAGGAATTAATCCCCTCCGAACCGGGGTGTTAGAAATACTGAAGCAAATGGGGGCAGATATAACCATCACCGAAAGTCGGGAACAAGGGGGAGAACCGGTGGCGGATTTAGTAGTAAAATCTTCTTTTCTCAAAGCAGTTGAGATTTCTGGTGATATCATTCCCCGCATCATTGACGAGATTCCTATTGTGGCGATTGCTGCTGCCGGAGCAGAAGGCACAACCGTTATTCGCGACGCAAGAGAATTACGGGTAAAGGAAACCGATCGAATTACTGCCATAGTGACGGGGCTGCAAAAATTCGGGGTCACGGTGGAAGAGTTTGCTGATGGAATGGCGATTACCGGAAAGGAAGAGCTTAAAGGATCAAGGGTTTTTAGTTATGGAGACCACCGTATTGCCATGGCATTCATTATTGCCGGGTTAATCGCTTCCGGGGAAACAACCGTGGAGGACACGGAATCAATCGGCACTTCTTTCCCTGATTTCACTGGTGTCCTGGATTCATTAGTAGAGTGAGTTCCAACTCCATGGAGCCTTTGGTTATTACCATAGATGGGCCTTCAGGGGCGGGAAAAAGTACTGTCAGTCGCAGATTGGCCAGTCGGTTAGGGTACAAGTATATTGATTCAGGGGCATTGTACCGGATTGTCGCTTTAGAAGTAATGCAAAGACGCATTGACGAAAATAACGATAATGAAATCGCACAGGTTTGTGAAACGCTTGAGGTAGCGTTTTTAAATAAAAATGGGAAGGATATCATTCTCTGTCACGGAAAGGATGTTTCGGAATCAATCCGAACACCAGAGATAAGCATGCTTGCCTCCCAGATCTCGGCCCAAAAAGTTACCCGCCATCACCTTACCCTTTGCCAGCGGAACATGGGTAAGGAGGGTAATATCGTTTTGGAGGGAAGGGATGCAGGAACAGTGGTTTTCCCTGAAGCTCCGGTGAAGTTTTTTTTAGATGCCACTCCCGCGGAACGAGGAAGGCGGAGATGTGAAGAGTTAAAGCAAAAAGGATTTGAGGTGAGTTTGGAGCAGATTACGCAGGAAATCATAAAAAGAGACCATAATGATCAAACCCGGCATTATGCTCCTTTGGTTCCAGCGTCTGATGCTGTGCATATAGATTCTACTGCCATGACTGTAGAAGAAGTTATCGAAACAATGATGAATGTCATTAAATTTAAAAGATTAGGGGGTACACGTGAATGAATAGTACTGAATACATTATTAACAACAACACACAATCTCAACCTGACATTGAATCCGCAGATGATTCGAAAACTGATGCCGAAGAGTCCTATGAGACCATGAATCAGCTTTATGAAGAAACCTTGAAAGATATTCAAGAAGGAGAAGTTGTTACTGGAACCGTAATAAAAATCATGCCCGATTTTGTTTTGATTGACGTGGGATATAAATCAGAGGGACAAATTCCCATCAGCGAATTCTTGAATAAAAATAGAGAAATTCAGGTGAAAGAAAATGACCAGATTGATGTTCTTTTAGAAAAACGGGAAGATGACGAAGGACTCATCGTGCTTTCAAAGACAAAAGCTGATCAAGCTAAGGTTTGGGATAAAATCGGTAAGGCCTATGAAAATAATGAATTAATAGAGGGGAAAATACTATCTCGAATTAAAGGAGGTTTATCTGTGGACATCGGAGTGCGAGCTTTTCTTCCCGGTTCGCAGATTGATCTCCATCCGGTCCGCGACATGGACAAATTGATCGGCCAAACGCTGACTTTTAAGATTCTGAAA
>JAZDOO010000055.1:0-2268 GCA_043798555.1 Pseudomonadota bacterium
GCTGGGATCATGGGAGCAGGGATCGCCCAGGTTTGTGCTCAGGCCAATTACACTGTAGTTATGCGGGATGTTGAAGAGAGGTTTGTTGAGAAAGGTTTGCAAACCATCCAGGACACCTTAAATCGGATGGTGAAAAAAGAAAAACTTACTCAGGAAGAAGCAGATGCTATTGTGGGACGTATAAAAGGTACCCTTAAATTTCGATAGGTCGAGGTCTTGAAGGGAATTCTTTCTATTATGTCGTTATGAGGACCATAAACATGACCGTGCAAGGAAAAGTTGACTTTGAGGTTAAAGGAAACCTGGGTGAAATTATCATTGATCATCCCCCGGCAAATTCTCTTAATCGTTCTACTTTAGGATCATTGGCAATTGCTATAGAAACTCTCAATGCCAATGAGTCAGTCCGTGTGGTTATCATTACCGGGAAAGGAGAAAAGTTTTTTGCGGGGGGGGCGGATATCAATGAATTTCAGGAATTGAATCAAGAAACCGGAGAAACGTGGATTCGGTTCTGGCATGAAGTTTTTGCCAAGATACATCATTCCCCCAAAATTGTTATTGCCGCAATAAATGGGTTTGCTTTGGGGGGTGGATGTGAACTGGCCTTAGCGTGTGACCTGAGGGTTGCGGCGGAAAATGCCAAATTAGGCCAACTAGAGGTCAATTACGGCATCATTCCTGGAGCTGGGGGCACCCAGAGGCTTCCCCGAATAATGGGACTGGGGCGAGCAAAAGAGCTCATCTTTACCGGGGACATGATTAGCGCCCAAGCAGCATTTCAGATGGGCCTTGTAAATCGTGTGGTTCCCGCTGATAAGTTAATGGATGAAACACGAATATTAGCTGAAAAGATTTTATCAAAAGGTCCCGTAGCCCTTCGCCTTGCTAAAGAAGCGGTTAATTTAGCCATGGAATTACCTCTTACCGAGGGGTTGAAACGGGAGATACAGCTTTTCAGTATGACCTGTGGAACTGAAGATAAGAATGAGGGGGCCCGGGCATTTTTTGAAAAACGCTCGCCTCAATTTAGAGGCAGGTGATGTAACGTAAATGAAACGGCAGTTTGGGAGGGTTTGACAGTCGAAGTGAACTTACGTCGGGAATCATCGAGTTCAATGAGAACCAGTTCGTGAAGGAGGATTCTGTTATGAGCGCGAAAGAGAATAAAGGTACCGAAAAAATGCAACTTCCCGTTGTTGAAGGATTTATGACTACGGCATTATCTCCTCCTGAGCAAGTCTGTCTAACGGGAAGTAGATGTCTATCATGTGGAGTGGCTCTTTTAGGCAAAAGGCATGCGTGTGAAAATTGTGCTTCCACAAATTTAGAGGATGTAATTTTTAGCAAGAGAGGAACAGTATATAGCTATACCATTGTCCTTTACCCCCCACCACAACCTTACGCCGGTTCGGTAGCTCCTTTTATTCCTTACCCTATTGCCTGGGTAGATCTACCTGAAGGAGCCAGAATTTTATCCACCTTGACCGATTGTAAACCGGATGAGGTGAAGATTGGTATGGAAGTAGAATTGGTTGTGGAAAAGGGCTGGGAAGACGAGAAGGGTAATGAGGTGATGATTTATAAATTCAAGCCCGTGAACAATTTTTGAAGAGAGGAATCAATCATGGAGGAAGCAGTAATAGCAGGGGTAGGAATTCATAAATTTGGCAGGTTTGATAATGAGTCTTATGTGGAGATCGGTCGTCAGGCAGCGGTTATGGCTCTCAAGGATGCCAATATGGGGATCCAGGATATTCAAATGGTGTTTTGTGGGGCAGTGTTTTTGCCGATGTCTGTTGGGTTAAGAATTTTAACCCAGTTAGGGAGAACCGGGATACCAGTTATCGACGTTGAGGCCGCGTGTGCAGCTTCGGTTGCATGTGTGCGATTGGCTCAGATGGCTGTGGCCTCTGGTATGTATGATAAAGTCCTGGCTATCGGGGTGGAAAAGATGCCAAGGGGATTTATGGATCCCACGTTAATATTCGATAAATGGCAATGCCTCATGGGGTTAAGTCAAAATCCGGCTTATTGGGCCATGAATGCTCGAAGACACATGCATGATTATGGCACTACCATTGAACAAATTGCAAAGGTAGCGTTCAAAAATCATAAGAATAGTGTACACAATCCTTATGCCATGTATCAGAAGGCCTTTTCCATGGGGGAAATTCTCAACTCCGCTGTAGTCAACGACCCTATCAGGCTTTTGATGATCTGTGCTCCCGATGAAGGGGCTGCTGCAGTTGTTATCTGTAGCGAAAA
>JAZDOO010000056.1:0-6251 GCA_043798555.1 Pseudomonadota bacterium
TTTAAGTTTCAAAAGCAGGAGTATCTGTTAGCCTACCGAATGGAAACAGATACTTTGACCTTCTTTATGGCAGGGACCCATGAAAATTTTTATCAGAAGTTAAAAAGGTATATAAAAGAGGCAGGAATATGAGCATCGCAGAAAAGATTTACAAACAGATTGTTGAAATGCCAATTAAAGAGCGAGAAAAGCTCTTCGCCGCCATCGCCAGACAGGGATTTGAAAAAGAAACTTATTCTCATGAGGAGGTCTTTGGAGAACTCAGACAGAGGCCCTTTATTGTATCAGAGACTGCTGAATACCTTGGCGTTTCAGTGATTACCCTGAGGCGTTGGGTCAAGCAAGGCAAGATCAAAGCTGAAAAGATTGGCAAAAATCTAGTCTTTGAAGTGGATGAGCTAAAAAGAGTGAAAAGGGCTTCCCCTCGCCGGGAAGTGACCAGGCTCAAAAAGAAATTTGTCGCCTAAGGCTAAGGCCTTAACCCCACAAAAAGGAAGGGCGGGGAAACCCCGCCCGTCCTTTTTACTTCTGACTCCTGTAGTCGGTATTCTGAATTCAGCCTCCACTCATCACATCATAGCTTTCAGCTTTCAGCCCTCTTGCTCTCATTCGGGGGCTCTCCGCTTTCAGCCTTGAGCTTTGAGCTCTCCTGCTTTCACCTTTCAGCTCTCTTGCTTTCACTACTTCTTCTTCCCGAACTTCCTCCAGGCAATTCCACCCAGGCCAATCAGGCCGGCGCCGAGGAGGCGCATGATTCAGGGTCATAGATATTGAGGTTAAGTTTTACCGACGATAAACTTCTCTACGATGAGCGATAGAGAATACTTCAATCTTTGCTCCCGAATCGTCGATAACATAGAGAATTCTATAATCTCCAGCCCTTATTCTGTATGCCTCACGCCCGTGAAGCTTCTTTGCCCCTTTAGGGCGAGGATTGTGTTGTAACGAAACCAGGCTGGTGACGATCTTATCATGCGTCTTGACTGGCAAACGTTCCAATTCCTTTTCCGCAGATCTTTTTAAGTTAACGACGTAAGCCACTTACACAGCCTTTTTTTCTGCAAGGTATTCATCCAGACTGCGTGAAGGCTCCCTGCGCCGCTTGTCAAGGATGGCGATATCAATTAGGTCTTCAACAAATTCTTTATCTCTGAGTAGCCTTTCAATTACAGCCTCTCTCTCTTTCTTTGATAAGGCGCGAAAAGCTGTGAAAAACACCTCTGACATCGCTTCCGCTTTAGCCATGATTCTTTCCTCCTACCCGAAGGCAAATTTTTAGATTATGCCAGGTTGGATTTTAAAATACCATAAAAATGATCCTGGGGGAAGAGACATTTCCGTGCGCTGGATATATTAAGCCTCCCCCAAAAGTGAAGGGCGGGGAACCCCCGCCCTTCACTCATCATTTTCAGCCGTCAGCCATCAGCTATAAGCTATGAGCTATGAGCTATGAGCTATGAGCTATGAGCTATGAGCTATGAGCTTTGAACTATGAGCCTTGTGCTTCTGACTTCTTAAGCTTTCAGCCGTTAGCTTTGAGCTTTCCAGTTACAGATTCCGTGTTTCCGGCCACGGCCGACCCGGCGGCAGGTTAAAAAACTCGCAACTTGCAGCCCGAAACTCATTACTCATCCCTATACTACTTCTTCCCCAACTTCCTCTCGCCAAAATACCGGCGAATCTGCAACCCGGCAATTCCGGCCAGACCAATGAGGCTGATATTGAAGACCAATACGGAATTTGTCCAATATCTTTACTCAGTTGCCTTATGCCAACCGTAACGCCCCGGTGATAAAATGCCATCGGGATCGAGCGCTTTCTTGATATCCTGCACCACATCCCAGAACACATCTCCCTTTTGCATTATGTGGCCCATTGACTGGATGCCAATCCGATATGGGATGTACCCTACCCTCATAAAGGTTTGCAGTAATTGTTCGTAACATTCAGAGGCCTTTGGGGTATCCTCCGGGTCAGATTTGTCATAGGAAATTGCCATAACACAGTCGATGGCTCTCTCAGTAATCAGTGTCATGGAGATAATCATATCAAAACCATACTTGTCAAAAATAGGTTTGGCAATATGCAGGAGGTCTCCAGCAGCATCACCGGTCATAGGAATAACCGGTGAACACCACATTAATCCGCATCTATCTCTGTCTGGATTCATGCCTTCTTTAGGAATTGGCTTTTTTACACGCCAGTAAGTACCCGCTATTGGCATTTCGGTAGGAATTCCCTTCATCAGACCATAGACTGGTTTCAAGAGAGAAAGCATAGGCGTCAAATCAACCCCCGTAACTATCTTGTAAAGCCCTTTAATTCTCTCAGCCAATCGAATTGTCCTGTCTGACACAAAAAAGACCCTGGCTATACCGCGAAGCGCATTTTTGATAGCTTTTCGACTGGCAGCAATTTGCTCACGTGTTCCATAAAGCGCTCCGGATCCGCTCCAAGGATACAGTCCCCACTTTTTTCTTAAATCATTCCTTAACCATTCGGGAAGCGGCGTCTGGTAACCAGCCAGTTCCCAGGGATACTGCTGTATATGAGAAAGTACGCGCATATCGTTTCCAATATGGACGCAACTTTGAACAATGCCGCTCATCCTTAAAGGTCGCAATGCCTCGATCAGCGGCTTTAGTTTTTTCTCAGAGTCAATTTGAAAAAAGAAGGCAAGAAAATCGGGCGGCTTGGGCATCAGCCACATTCCCATCTTCGTAACAATGCCATAATTCGATTGGGTAAAAATTCCGTCCAGGTAAGGGCCAAGGCCCCCTTTGAAGAGACTCGCAGCCCTAGCCTGTTCATAATGGCCAAAGCCTGTCCTGAGAATCCTTCCATCTGCCAGGACAACCTCCATGCCACAGGCTGATTCAAAATGATTGCCGTACCGACTGTGCCCGAAGCCTCTTTCTAAAGTGTTTCCGATAAGGCTCGCATCGGGAGGAGCTCCCGTAGCGTCTATCCAGAGCGGAATCCTATTATCTTTCAGATACTGATAAAGTTGTCCCTGCGTTACTCCTGGTTCCACCACAGCGTAGGCCAGTTCAGTGTTCACATCGAGAATTCTGTTCATTCGTCCGAGATCAACAATAACATTGTTATCTTGTACCGGGCAGGCCGAACCATATCCCCAATTTCTGCCCTTGCTGATTGTATAGAGGGGAATTTTAAAAGTTCCCGCAATCTCAACTATCGACTGAACGTCTTCCACAGAGCCTGGTTTCAAAACGGCCGCAACTGACCTTTCAATGGGTAATGTGCACTTACTGTAGGTCTGAATAATATCGGAATCCAATAACACATCACCGCTTCCAATCTTCTCTTTCCATAGCTCAACGGCCTGCGCAAAATCCTCTGCCGAAACCCCTTTGGGCAAAATTTCAGTATACTTCATGCTATTAGGCCTCTTTTTAAAAAGTTAAGAATGGCAAATCGACTTTTTAAACTTAACACTTTTCTCTTTAAATAAATAGGCGCTGAACCTTAAATTAACTATCGGATTATTTTGCTTTATTTTATAATATTAATTGGTAATATTCCCCACGTAAATCAAAAATCGTTACGATCTCTGCAAATCTTTTGGCCCGGATTTAAGAAAAGTTGCCAGTGGTACGAATATAGGGTATAGGCTGCATGTTGATTTCTTCCGTTTTCGAGAGCAAGACAGGACCCTTAAGGGTTCATCAATCGAGAAATCAGAAAAGAAGCGATTAAGACCATGAAATTAGTTGAACTAACCAGGGTCAGCAAGGATTTTCACTTAGGAAAGATCACACTACAGGCATTGAAGGACGTAAGCCTCCTTGTTGAAGAAGGCGACTTTCTTGCCATCGCCGGGCCATCAGGAAGCGGTAAAACTACCCTTCTAAATCTAATAGGCTGTATTGATGTAGCTACATCAGGAAAAATAAAAATAGATGGCTCGGATCTCGCAGGTCTTTCACCTAATAAATTAGCAGAGATACGGGCATCCAAGATTGGATTTATATTCCAGACTTTTAATTTGATCCCGGTGCTTACGGCCTTCGAAAATGTCGAGTATCCCCTTTTAAGGAAGAAGATCACAAAACACGAACGTGAACAAAAAGTTATCGTGGCTTTGGAAAATGTCGGACTTGGGAAATTTGCCCGTCACCGGCCTGACGAACTAAGCGGAGGCCAGAGACAGAGGGTAGCCATAGCACGAGCCCTGGTTTCGGAGCCTAAAATCATATTGGCTGATGAGCCTACGGCTAATTTAGATCAAAAAACCGGTCATGATATTTTGGAGCTTATGCGCGAAATAAACAAATTACAAGGTACTACGTTTATTTTTTCCACCCATGACCCTAAAATAATATCAATGGCCAACCGAATCGTTGAGGTCATGGATGGAATGACAAGAAAGGATTAGGTAATAACTTGCTGTTACTCAGATTAGCTTTTCGGAATATATTTAGGAATAGGCTCAGGAGTATTATCACCCTGTTAGCCATTATCTTCGGCTCCGTTTCTTTGATTCTCGTAGGTGGCTTTATCGAAGATGGATACTACAAGTTAAGGGAAAGCTTAATCCATAGCCAGTTGGGACACATCCAAATATATAAAAAAGGCTACTACGAGAAAGGGAGTCAAAAGCCCTTTGACTATCTTATTGAGGATTACAATAACATCAAAGAGGAAATCTTAAAAATACCTCAGGTTAAAAATGTCACATTCAGACTGGGATTTTCCGGACTACTCAGTACAGGTGATACTACTTATTCGTTCATCGGACAGGGCGTAGATCCGGAAGGCGAGCAAGATTTAAGTCGATATGTGGGCCTTGAAAAAGGAGAATTTCTTTCAAACGACGCTCCTTACGAAGCCATACTGGGCCGTGGACTTGCTTCTTCCTTCAATGCCGGGGTGGGGGATAGTCTCATCATCCTGACTAACACCAAAGACGGGGCCATAAATGCCCTGGATATAGCAGTAAGGGGCATCTTTTACAGTTTTTCCAAAGAATATGACGATAGGGCACTGAAACTGCCATTAACAGCCGCACAAAAGCTATTGAATACGGATGCTGTCCAGGCCATGGTTGTTATACTAAATGACACTGGAGACACAAACCTGGTAAAAGAACGGCTTCAGAATTTATTTGCCACGAAGAGATTGGCGCTTGAGATAAAAACCTGGTCCGATCTCGCCGATTATTATCATAAACTCGTGCAGCTTTACAATAGCCAGTTTGCGGTGTTAAAGGTGATAATAAGTATTATTGTAATTATGAGTATCTTTAATGCGATGAACATGTCCATCGTAGAACGAACGCGGGAAATAGGGACTATCATGGCGCTTGGGACCAAACCTAATGGAGTATTAGGTTTGTTTCTCCTTGAGGGCTCGCTCATAGGAGTCATAGGAGGGGGAATTGGTGTTGCTCTCGGGATCGTGCTCGCGAAAGTTATCTCCTGGGTAGGCATCCCCATGCCTCCAGCGCCGGGCTCCATGGTGGGATATACCGCTGCTATTGCCGTCGTACCCCGGGTGGTTATATCAGCATTTTTACTATCAGTCCTATCGGCCGCTCTCTCAGCTTTCTATCCAGCCTTTAAAGCATCGAGGTCGAACATTGCAGAGGCGCTGCGGCATGTATGATAAAGGAAATATCAGGCCCTTAGTTCTAAATTTCGTGTTTTCTTGGCAGAAAATCTCAATCTCATAAGGCAAAGACTCTGGTTGGTGAAGTTCAAAGTTCAAATGAATGTCAAAGCCCAAAGCTGAAAGGTGAATTTTGATGGTCCCGTAAAAAGTCTGAAAATACCGTTTTCCGTCATTCCGGCGAAAGCCGGAATCCAGTCTTTTCAAGCAGTTGCAAACCATCTGGACTCCGGTTTTCACCGGAGTGACGACTTTTTACGAATTCATCAAATTTGATATTTAGTCATTTGAACTTCATTTGAACTTTGTATTTTGGCATTTGAAATTCGGTCCGCCTATGGCGGATCCGGGTTAGGATGGTGGCAACTATGCTAAACGTATTATTGTGTATTCTAACAGTCCTGGCCGTATCTGCGGGGCATGCGGCTGCTGAGCCATCTGCGGAAGAGATTGTCGCCAGGGCTGACGGGATTAGATTCCCTAACGCTGATTTTTCCGTAAACATCACCATAAACACCATGGAAGGCGCGGAAGTAAAGAATGTTAACAAGTACGAAGTCCTCATAAAAGGAAAGGATAAATGTCTAATCAAGGCAACATATCCTCTGTACGACCGGGGC
>JAZDOO010000071.1:0-3747 GCA_043798555.1 Pseudomonadota bacterium
GGTGCTGCGCGGTTGATAAGTTAATATCATGTATTAATGGCATATCCATAAATAACTCCAATGCAAAGTGGGTTAATTGTCAAGCCTGAAATCACAACTTTATGTTGCCAGTATTAGGGACAAAACTTTTGGGACGCGGAATTAGCCGGTTAAAGAATAGAGTTTTGTGTTGGAAGGATAGGTGTTAGGTTGAAATAGAAATTTTCCAATCACCCCGCTAGGCGGGGTGATTGGAAAACTAAAGGTTACAGGCAATCAGAATGGGTAACCTTATTATTCAATTATTGGTAAATGGCATAATAGCTGGGAGCTCTTATGCGCTTGCCGGCGTAAGCTGGGGAATAATATACAAAACAACCCGCATATTCCATTTTTCCCATCATTTGGTTTTTACCATTGCGGGCTATGCGGCAGTCCTAATCACAACAAAGGCCCAGCTTCACTATAGTTTTGGATTTGCGGCAGCCGTTATATCAGCAATTCTTGCCGGTTGTTCAATCGAAGTTTTCCTCTATCGTAAGCTCCGAAGTTTGGGGGCTACGCAAGCAACCACATTTCTTGCCTCTATGGGATTAGCCACCGTGGGGGTGACGATCATTTTGTTGATTTTTAGTTCTAATCCACGTCCTTTAAGAGGATTTCCACTGGCGATGCTGGCCATTGGCCCAGCAAATTGCACAAATGTAGATGTGTTAGCAGTAGTATCGAGCTGGGTAACGATTGGTCTGTTGCTATTGTTTCTCTTCAAGTCAAAATACGGAAAGGCGGTGCGTGCGGTAAGTAGCAATAAAGAAATGGCAGAGACTGTTGGTCTTGACGTAGGTAAAATATACCTACTTGTTTTCGGTATCGGTTCCGCCTTGTTTGGGATTGCTTCCTTTCTTTTCGCTGCAAAGAATGTAGCTTTCCCATTTATGGGCCTGCATCCCTTTTTTATTGCTTTTACTGCTGTTTTTTTAGGCGGGGTGAAGAGTATCGGAGGAGCCGCTTTGGCTGGCCTACTCCTTGGGCTTGCAGAAAATATTGGGATGATTGTGTTGCCTGGTGAGTATAGATCAATGATTGCTTACGCAATATTAGTTGTCGTTATTATCTTTAAACCTGAAGGGCTTCTAGGTGGGAGGCGTAGAGATTAATACAAGTTAAGAAGGGTTTAACGGTATGGAATATATCATCCATATTATCATCCTTATTCTTATTTATGCCATTTTAGTGGAATCTCTTAACCTTATCATGGGGTATGCTGGCGTATTATCGATGTGTCACGCTATTTTCAGTGGCATTGGCGCTTACACCGCGGCATTGATAAGCATTCATCTTGGATATAACTTTATTGTTGGAATGGCCGCAGGATTCGTATTGGCAGCGTTTATAGGAGCTTTACTTGCTGTCCCCTCACTCAAGGTGCGTGACGAGTACCTCATCGTATTTACTTTAGGTTTTCAGGTTGTTATGTTTCAACTGATGTTGACAGCCCGTAACATCACCCAAGGACATGGTGGTATTACGAATATTCCATCCCCAGAACTTCTTGGGATAACGTTTCAAACTCCAATGAGGTTTCTGCCATTGGTGCTTATCATAGCCTTGGTCTGTTTTGCGTTCGCTTGGCGGATCATTCATTCCCCTTTTGGGAGGGTGCTCAAATCAATCAGAGAAGATGAATTTGCTGCCCGAGCGTTGGGTAAGAATACACTTTCGTTTAAGGTTATTGGATTCGCGGTCGGAGGAGGTCTTGCTGCTATAGCAGGGAGTACCTTGGCTTATTATGTTACTTTTATCAATCCATCTTCATTTACCATTGAAGTATCTGTATTAATTATTGTGATGGTTGTTCTGGGAGGAACCGCCAATTTTTGGGGCCCACTCGTTGGCGCGCTTATTCTAATTGGTATGCCAGAGGTTTTACGCTTTGTACCAGGAACTGCAGGTATTATCGATGCGGTAAGAGAAGTTATATATGGTGGCGCATTGGTATTACTGATGCTTTTCCGTCCTCAAGGGATACTTCCAGAATATTGGGGAAAAGTCGGCAGGACTCGGATGTCTTCCGAATCGTCAGTGGAAAGGTGTGATAGTCGCCCTAACGGCCAGAATCAGGGAAAATGCTTCGGGAGAGAGAGTTCAACCTCAAATATTCTTGAGATTAAAGAACTTTCTAAATCCTTCGGCGGTCTTCAGGCAGTAGCAGATGTCTCGATGACCTTGCCTGCTGGGAAAATAACGGGTTTGATCGGGCCTAACGGTTGTGGTAAAACGACTTTGTTCAATTTGATTACTGGATTTCTAAGTCCTGAAAAAGGTGCCATTTATATCGAGGGGGAAGAAGTTACCCGATGGCCACCTCATAAGTTAGTGAAGCGGGGAATAGCGAGGTCCTGGCAAGATGTTCGCATTTTCAAGGGGATGACGGTATTGGATAACGTGATGGTTGCTAGCCCCAGGCAGAGCGGTGAGAATTTAGCATTGCTAATTCTTTCTCCATGGAAGGTAGCGCATGAAGAGAAGGAAAATTTCAGAAGAGCAATGAGTTATCTTCATTTCGTCGGGCTTAGTGATAAAGTTTTGCAACTCTCAGGAAATCTATCCCCTGCCGAACAGAAATTGGTAGCGATTGCTCGTTTACTGGCCACGGAATGCCCGCTGTTGCTTTTTGATGAACCCACGTCGGCCCTCGACATCGAGTCAATAGAAGGAATAATAAAACTGATTCGGCGCATAGCGAGCCAAGGGGAAAAGACGATCCTTTTAATTGAACATAACTTAGATGTAGTAAGAGGATTAGTAGATAATGCTTACTTCATGAGCGAAGGAAAGATCTTAGACTTTGGCCCACCTGCTGAACTCATGTCCAATCCTAAGTTGACAGAAGTGTATTTTGGAGATTAGTTCGGATTTAGTAGGGGTAGAAAAATGTTACTCGAAGTAAAGAACCTTGAGGCTGGATATGGTAAAACTAAAATCCTTCATGGTATTACCTTAGATATCAGGGAAAAAGAAATTGTGGGCCTCATCGGACACAATGGTGCTGGCAAGAGCACAACCCTTAAGACTATTTTTGGGTTACTGAGGCCCTACAAAGGCAATATTGCTTATATGAACCGGGAGATTACCTTTCAGCCGCCAGCGGCTAATATTGAGAGGGGTATCTACTTCATCCCCCAAGACCAATTCATCTTTAGCGACCTGACAGTAAGAGAAAATCTGGAAATTAGCTTTTTTACAGTGAAAGATAAATCAAGTTTCGGGTCAAGACTCGAAGCTGTTTATGAATTGTTTCCAATTTTGAAGGATCGACGGAATCAATGGGGGGGTACCCTTAGTGGCGGGGAGCGGCGGATCCTATCCATGGGAATGGGTTTGTTAAGGCAGCCTAAACTTCTTATACTTGACGAACCATCCAGCGGATTGTCACCTATTACGTTGCAGCATGTGACAAAGATTATTCGGGAACTGAACAATAATTTTGGAACATCCATTCTACTTGTCGAGCAAAATGTGAAGACAGCTTTTAAGCTGAGTAATCGTGTATATGTGATGAAAACCGGACGAATTATTTTGGAAGAGACTGGGGAAAAACTTCTTGAGCGAAAGGAATGGTGGGATCTTTTTTAGACATAGGGAATCCCGGGATAAATTATAAGTTAAAGATAATTGTATGTTAGATTTTGAAGAATTCGTCTTGCGTATTAATAGAAATTCAGACTTCATCTCATCTGGCAAGTTTTTTGATGGAGCTATAGAGTT
>JAZDOO010000290.1:0-2304 GCA_043798555.1 Pseudomonadota bacterium
CATTGAATTAAAAGGCTTCTTTTCGGTCATGAGTGAACAAATGTTATCGAATACTTACACCGCCGAAAGATTCGGTGACCGAAGCTATGCTATTATTTCCGATAAATATCTCAATTTTAGTTCTCGGGTCGGGTACCACTACGGTATCCTGGATTCTTATTGCGGCCAGACGATCAACAAAAATTACATCACGTTTTCTTTTCGGGGCGGTGCTGCTGATGATGTTCGAAGGAACCGGCGTGCCCGTATGATCGCCCTCATTCTAAAAACGTTGGATTTTTCCGTGGACGTCATGGGAGATCGTGTGGATGCCCGCTTGAAAAAATATGAATCTTCCGTGATTGAAGAAAAATTGGACCTGGTTGGGCGATTGCTTCAGTTTACCCGACAGATGGACATGCTCATGACCAGTGAAACCAGTGTGGAAACCATCGCTCACAATTTCTTAAAAGGCAACTACAACCTCGATTAACACAGAAGAGGAGGTTTTATTTCTTGTAAATATCCGTCTTGCTGATGTTCATGAACCGCAGCGCTTTTCCCTCTTGTTTGTAGTAGATTCGCACTTCATCACCAGCATCCCACGTATAGTCCGGAAGAGCAAAGTACTCACCCGGAAGGGAGAACGTGACCAGAATTTTCTGCTTCCCGGAGTAGACCGTAATCGTTTTTTTCTCTCTGTCCACCACAGGAAATTTCTTTGGTTGTTTCAGTTCCTTATCAAATACCAGAGGGTCCTCCTTATTCACATTTTCCTTCTGATCAATCAGGGTATAATTAATGGTTTTAAAGTTCTGAGTAGCAGGATCGAAGATAACAATTTGCCTGTTCGTGGCGTCGAGCTTCATCCGGAGTCCAGCCTTAGGCTCCGGCCCCATCTCCGCCGGGTTCGAAGGGAGCTCATAGACAATGGGCGGGAGATAACTATAACTCGGGTTCTGCGGATCGGTCCCCACTTCTCTGATAATGGTACACAGGTTTTTCTCTTTATTAAATTCTATCACCCTTCCCTGATCCACCTTGCCAAATTCTTCGCAACCCACCATAAGGAACAGGGGCAGGATGACAAGCGAAATCATGAACCACTTATGTTTTTTCGCCATTTTTGTCTCCCTTTTCATACTGTTAAAATCAAAAAGATTTTAGATTAAACCAAGGTCTCACCCCAGAACTGCTTTCTTTGTTGCAATCTCCCTCCTGGCACCTTGAATCATCTTGATAAAGATATAAAGGGACAAAATACTTACCACCGCCAGGACAAAAAAGGTAGCAGTGTTATCACAAAATACTTTTAAGGCGGGTACGTACGTGGGGATCAGCTTCAAAATGATGGAGATAGCGCAGCCAATGACCGCGCAGCCAAAAGCAACCCGAATACCATAACCTTTAATGTACTTGGTCGCTACGGTACCAATCTGGGCCCCAACCGCGGCTCCCACCAGCATGATGAGAGCGGCCACCAATTCTGTCCGGCCTTTAAAAGTATAGGTCGCTGCCCCATAAAGACCGGAGATCATGACTTCAAAGAGGTCTGTTCCCACAGCGATATACGTTGGACAACCGAGAATATAGATAAGACAAGGCATGCGGATCAAACCGCCGCCGATTCCCAGAATTCCTGCCAGCCAGCCGGTAATAAAACTCACTATGATAGGCAGCCAGGCCGAGCAATAAATGCCGGCGGTTTTCAGATGGATCATGGGAGGAATCTTGATCTTTTGAAAGGTCTTGTGCCATTCAATGCCCGTGGCCAACTTGTCAATTTCTTTTCCTTTCGCCCTCGCCTCTTTTTCTTTCTTCTTTCTTTTGGCCACATCGCTAAATACCATCCAGGCAATAAGGGACAAAAGAACCAGGTAAAGGTAGCGTACTGTAATCTCAACACTTCCAAGGCGTTCTAACCACATGATCATCTGGGCGCCCACTTCAAATCCCGCTATTGTGCCAACGAGCATGATGAGACCGAGCCGGTAGTCAACATTGCCAAATCTCCCATGTCGCATGGTAGAGATGAGGGATTTTCCCGCCATGTGGGCAATATCGGTCCCGATGGCAAAAGCCATGGGGAAGCCGAGGATATTAAGTCCCGGAGTTACCATCCAGGCCCCACCCATACCAAAGAACCCGCCGATAATTCCAACTCCGATTCCGAGAATGATCAAACCGGGCCAGAATATCTTGACTCCAGCGATGGGCATAAGAATATATAACCATTCCATAGATAAACCTCCTCATCCCGCCAGATGCGGGATTCGTGTTTAACAAAAATATTAATGCTCTGCCAGTTCCCTCGACTTTAGGTCA
>JAZDOO010000149.1:0-4855 GCA_043798555.1 Pseudomonadota bacterium
TTCAAGTGATACTTCATGGACCTTTCGCTTCTACCCAGCGATTTCAGAGGAGTTCCGTTCTGCCCCGCATATCGATTGCAAACCGTAATCGACATATCATACCCGAAACCCTAAGGATTCTGACAATTCAACGATAGGGCCAATCAGGATCCTAAGCAGTGAGATCAGGGAAAAGTAGCCACGGTCGTAGATACCTAATTCCAAAAAGGAATGAAAAACGGGGCCTGACGGAACTCACCATGAAAGTAAACAGCAAGAAGCCCTTTGCCCCGTGAAGGTTGCACCTACAAAGGGTGATGATATCACATTACAAAAATTATTGATTTCGAGTTGAAAGCGAGTATAACACGTGCAAAATGTCCAAGGCATTTGTGTAACCGAAGCCAATCGTAAATATGCTGTCAGACGATGTGCCATCTTAATTGCTCCTTTGAGACCTTTCCTTCAGCCACCCTACTAGGGGAGGAACCCAGCAGAGATTCGCCACAATAGTTTCAAGCGCTGTATAAACTTGAGTTGTAGGACTAAAGCCAAAGAGTCGAGCCAAAAGAAGACCAATTGGAACAATCAGAATTATAGTGAGACTGGTTATCATCACCGGATTATGTGTATACTGGATGATGGTTTTACGCCATGTTTGTTCTTTCCTGCGAAGGAAAATTAACCCAGAGATATTGGCTCCAATCTGATCGCTAAGAGCATAAAAATATGGAATGTAAAATCCTCCTACTCCGTAAACATCCACACCGAGGAAACGACTACCCCCATCAATAACCCACGGTACCATTATTCCAAGAAATTTTCCCCACCCATAGGCTTCCGCCATCGAACTAGAAGCTCGAGAGAGCCGCTGACGAATGGCATAAATCCCCTCAAAGATACTTTCACCCTCTCCAGAAAGCGTGCGAACAATCCACTGTCCTATGGGACTGCGCTGAAAACCAAGATAATCCAGCAAAACACCGAGAAAAAGCCCACCAACATATCCTGGAATAGTGTATTTGAGCAACTCACCGAATTCACCTTTTTCTTCTGACGCATCTTTTGTTTTTTTGGTCATAGCCTATCCTTCTCTTAACTCGTTCTTAAATTGAGTTTTAAGGGCAATATCGCCTAACGTTTTGAGCATAAAAAAAGTTGCCCGAAGGGTAATTTGGGCGAAGGGCAATAGCCCTTTGCCTTTTAGCCACTGTTAAGTGAAGTTGCGAGCTCGCTTCTTTTACATTCCATTACTTGCGACAACTCTTCTTCGGGGATCCCTTATAGTTACAACAGCTTATCTTTCCTCGAGGTTTTAAATGCTTGCAATCCTTACAATCCTTGGGAAAATTTACTTTTTTGCCCGTAAGTTTGCAGAGACGGTCTGCCATCGCTATTCACCTCCTCCCATGGTTTATGGAAAGCAAAGTTTTTATCCCTTTTTAAACCTTTTCTTTCATTTCTTTTCCACAGCAAGTGAGAGTAGGGCATTGAGTTAAAACGCAAAAGCCCAAATGATCTTGTAGCTTTGCCATTTTGTCAGTGCCAATATTTCTCTTTCCAAACTCTTTCCAATGGAAAAGGGACAGTTCTAATTATTTCGCACTAAAATTCGCAAAAACAGAGCCGTCCCATTTACAAGCTTCACGGGAAATCGCCTTCGATAAAAACGACTAATACGTTACCGGGCAGCCATACGGCCGGGAGGTCCCCACTGATATCTGCTTTCCCGCGAGCAGCTCATCGAGAGCGGTTTGAACATAGTTTTTCGCGGTGGCCATATCGGCGATGTCTTGGGAGGGGGTGTCGTCGATGGCGCCATTATAGACGAGGACGCCATCGGCATTGACGATGGACATATGCGGAGTGGTTTTGGCTCCGTAAAGCTTTCCGACTATTCCCTGGGCATCAAGAAGTACGGATGTCGGCGCTGCCCCTTTCTCCCGGACTAAAGAATTCGCTTCCTCGGGTGTGCAATAGCCCATTTTTCCAGGGGCTGAAGAAATGACCGAAAACCAGATCACTCCTTTTCCTGTGTAGGCCTTCTGGAGCTTTTGCATGCTGCCGCTGCCGTAATGCTTCTTGACGAAGGGGCACTGGTGGTTAAGCCATTCGAGGACAACGGTTTTGCCCTTGTAGGAAGTTAGGTTTTGGGTCTTTCCGTTTGAATCGGTGGCCGTAAAATCAAGAGCCTTTTCACCGATAACGGCATCGGAGGCATAAAGTTGCGGGCTCAAGACGAGTGCCGCAAACGCCAAGAAGATGACCTTTAAAAGAGTTGCCTTTCTCATTTTTTTTACTCCTTTCTGATTGAATTGATTCTATCGAGTGGTATAGATAGTTATCTCTTTTTCCTCCACGAACTTCCTCCTTTGTCATTTGATATACTCATCACAGATTCTGAGGAGGAGCCTTATTTCTTAACATCAAAGGATTAATTATTAAATACTTTGCGAACTGTATCATAAATCTCCCTATAAAAACTGAGCAAATGCTGTGTGACTTTACAATTTGGATCCGCCCAATGAAACAGTATTTTCTGGTCTTCGGGTTTTAATTTGTTCTCTTTATAGCCATGAACTATAAAATGCTCCACACAACAAGGCGGATATCCAAATAAAAAGCCTTCTATCCTCGCAATAAGGGATGAATCAATTGACGAAGACGGAAGGTGACTACTGGCCACAGTATTGCGATAAATGGATATATATCCCGGCAGTTTGCTAAAAATGACCTCTTTAACTTGCTTGTCTGGGCCAACCACTCGCGTTAAAACCTCATACTGCAGGTCAAATTCTGACAGAATTGCAAGCTGCTCTTTAGTTAAACTACTTTCCCATCTGCTAAGTGGTTTTATCCCTTTAGAAGTGAGCAGCACCAAATACGCTAACTCGAAGTCTAATCCTTTTAAATGCGCGAGTTTGTTCTCAGGAGGATGGGCTTCGTATTTTTGATCAAGATCTAAAATTGAGAGTAAGTGATGCAAATCAATTTTACGGAAAGGCGACTCAGAAGCAGGTGGAAATTTCCTATGATCTTTCATATAATGCAAGGCTAAATAGGATACTTCATATCTTGATTCTAATTTAGGGAGTTTAGGGTTGACTATTAGGACAAATCCCATATTTTGCGGTGCACCGCATATTCCGCAGGTTTCGTGCCCAGCCATAGGCTTGTGGATAGAGTAAATGCGATTCTTTTCTTCAAGCATATGTGCTTGGGGCAACTTATTGATTGTATCATATACAAGAGATGCTAGCCTAGATTCATCCAAAATTATCTTTTTGGTAATCTCTGCAGAGCTTTGGTTAAAGTTAAAATAAGCTTCAACTGGTAATAATATGGAACAGAGTAGTATAGAAAAAATGCCTAACAATAAAAACTCTCTTCTTAGCATTCCGATCCTCCCAATAATTTTTCCGCTGGTTTCGCGCACAGATTTATAGTGAACGGCAAAAGAAAGCAGTCATTGCAAGGAGCGAAGAGACGCGACAATCTCTTGATATTGTTTCACTTCGTTCGAAATGACAACCTATTGAATGTCAATTTATTTAAGCCGTTCACTATAACATACTTGCGTTGCCTACTTCTCTTTCTTAAGCTCGCGAACAATGTCCTCAAGCTCAAACTCTTCTATCGTATAAGGCTTGGGTACCTTTAATTCGAGCTTTTTAGAGATAGCTGGCTTAGGATATACACCAGGATCGGAAAGGGTATAGTCCAGAAATTTAATCGGTTTCTCTTGACGACAAGACCAAACTGCTTTCTCGATCGTGCCCGGATCCACTACCCCAAAAAGGTTCACGAGGGTAACTTGTTCTCTAAACCTTTCAACAGAAACGGGTGGAATGTTGAATAGATAAGGTCTTGCACCTTTTGCACCTACGATGGTCCTTTTTTCATTTACTCCATTCTTAAACAAGGCTATAAGCGCATTTCCTGTGAAGTGAGTTTCCAATTCTTTACCGCAAAGAACTAAGTAACGGATGTTTGTGTTGGCTACGATGTTACAAATAATCTTCTCTATTCCGATATTCTCGGTTTGTAATGTCCCTGAAAGAGCTGCCCCTGTTTCGATAGCCATTTTTACTAACTTCTCAATTTCTGGTGGTATAGCTTCAACCTTAGGCGGATCGGTTCCGTAAGGAAAAGGAAGGAGAACCGCGACGGCTACTGGGGAAAGATCATCGCCACGTAGGTAACAACCCTCCTCTGGTGGATAATTCTCAGGAGGTTTTACCTTTAATGTTTTTGCATATAATGCTTTTGCATACCCAAATGGCAGATGAAAAATTCCTAAAGCTACAGTTGCACGCGCAAAGAATTTTAAAAATTCCCGCTTAGTTAGCCAGCTACTTAAATTTTTCATAATCACCTCCCTGTAAATTAAAATAATTAAAATGATGATATCTTCAAGCAGAGTATTGAATAGGATGGCAAAGATCTCCAAATACTGAGCTTATCACCAAAAGACTTACCGATACCTAACTTTATCCCCCTGGTAATTTATGGGGCTTTAGGCTCGACTTTCTCATACAAGGCAACCTGTGCTTTGGCTAGGCACATCTCTCCTCCGATTGTGCATAGGCCTGCTGTCTTCATACATTTGGGCTCTTTCGCCAGCTTTATACCTTCCAGAGTGTCAATCCACTTGTCTATCTTTGCAAAGATAGCCTTTTTCTTGTCCTCGGGCAAGGCTAATGCTTGCACTTCTTTTCTGAATTTCTTGTCCATGATTTTGACCATCTTGGGGTTTGTATACTCCGGACCAATGCACTTGAAACAAATTTCATCATTGCCCGAAGCTACGAGTGCGCCTACCACTTGGTTAAAGGCTCTCATTTGATTGAGGAAGTAGTCAGGTATTTCCCCCTTT
>JAZDOO010000292.1:0-11596 GCA_043798555.1 Pseudomonadota bacterium
TCATATCGCCACTTCCCAAAAAGACAAGCTGGAAAAGGCATACCATAAGGCCGATGAGTCAATACAAAATATTGTAAATCTTTTAGCAGCTTGACCACTATGTTAGAGATAAATTCTCAGATAAAATGTGTAAGAATCTAATGCCCCCTTCCAACCCCTTTTTCTCCTTCAATTAAAATCACCACCCCAGCATTTTCGTGGTTGCGGCTGTGTCACAATTCTCCGAAAACGGCTTTTGTCATTCTGAGCAAAGTGAAGAATCTAATAAATATGCTCGGTTATAAATCTAAGATTCTTCGGCTCTCACCTCAGAATGACATTATGACACAGCCTCGGTTACGGAAATGAAGGGCACATTTGTGATAAATCCTATTGATTTTTTCGTATTAGATAGGTAATTTGAGACTTCTGTAAAAGTCATAAAATAGTGCGTCATGTCATGCTGAACCCTGAAAGCGTCATTCTGAACTTGGTTCAGAATCTCTTCAGGGCAGGATTGTTTCAGCATCTAATAAAATCAATGTCCTGAACTTGATTCAGGATCAGAGACCATGAAACGATTTCAGGGTGACAAAAACGGACTTTTTCAAAGCTCTCAATTTAGGAGGTTCAGTGAACGAATGAGCGAAGAAAAGGCCAAGGCGATGGGGATTCGGGAATTTGCGATGAAGCCGCTGGTACTGAAGGACCTCGCCAGAACCATACGAAAAGTCCTGGATGGGGAATGATCACACTTAGCCGAGAGTTTTGCGTTCCCTGAGGAGACGCTTATCACCAACCCTCATGGTAACTTTTTCCCGATCAAAATATTCCAGCAAGGGAATTGAATACTTCCGAGAGACTCCGGTCATTTCTTTAAAGTCTCCTGGAGTTATTTCTTTTTGTATTTTCAGGAATTCAACGAGTCTTTTCTTAAGCCCCTCCACATTATCTTTAGCAAAATAAAGATCCTCTTTTACCTTAACTACCATTCCTTCTTTTACTGATACGGTAAGCAGGTTTTTAATTTTGTTTTGAGAAGCAGAGAGTTGCGCTTCCAATTCCCGCAAGGTTGGGGGCGTTAATCCCTGGGAGATGAGAACGGCTTCAAGGTGGCTTTTTATTTCCATCTCCTCCGGATTAAGCGAGATTTTATGGCTGATATGATGAACGGTATCTCCGTTGATTCCAACCTCCCCCTTTTTCTCCATTTCCTGGATTAGACATTCAAAGAATTTCTCGGAAATGTCCAATCCCAGCCTCTGCTTCGCTTCCTCTAAGGGAATTCCGGATTTTAAGGGGTTTTGAACATGATATTGTTTAAGGAGGGTTTGGAGGTTTCGTTCATAACTTACAAGCGTTTCGCCATGAATGGACTGATGAGCCTCAGGATTTATTTCCCTGAGCACTCCGGTTTCAAGAAGCTGTTTCCAGGTTTTTTCGATGTGCATGAGCGGGGCATCTACTCTCCTGAAAAGTTCCTTTTTGGTTATCCCCCTTACCCCGCTTTCCTTGGCGATGGTGGTAATAATGGGTTCAAGCTTTTTTCCCTGAAGTATTTGGAACCAGGTTTTGGTGTTAGGATCGCTTCTCCGGTGTCGCGGAGGGTGGGGGTCTAAGATGGTTCCCCCTCCAATCGTGCAGGTAGCCTCAGGATTTCTAATGATAAACCGGGCACCAGGTATGGATACCAAAGGGTCAGAAAGCCGCAATTGAACGTAATATGCCCCACCTGGCTCCAATACATTTCCTTCATAGCTTATTACCCGAGCCATGGTTTGGGCGGTATAAAGGTGGAGCCGAATCTCCGCACCATGTTTTAAAGGGTGATCCGTATCGGAGAGAAGCCTTAACCGGACATCAAAGCGAAAAGAGGCCTTAAGGGTATCCGGGTGGGAAAGAATATCTCCCCGGGTAAAAGAATGTTTCTCCGCCCCCTGTACATTAATGGCAGTCCTTTGGCCTGCCAAGGAAGATTCCACTGCTTCATTATAAACCTGTATTCCTCTCGCCTTAGCTCGAATCCCCGCAGGTAAGATTTCCAGATTTTCACCTACCCGTACCTTTCCCGAGATGAGCGTCCCGGTCACGACGGTTCCAAATCCTTTCATGGTGAAAATACGATCTATGGGCAAGAAACAGAGGCCATCAGAGGATTTTTGATGAATTTTCGGAACAATATCTTTCAGAGCAGAAAGGAGGCGGGGAATTCCCTCACCGGTTACGGAAGAAACCGGGATAACTGGAGCCCCTTCGAGAAAGGTCCCTTTCACTAACCGGGTTATATCCTCGGTTACCAATTCCACCCATTCAGGTTCAACTAAGTCAATTTTAGTAAGGGCGATAAGTCCGTGGTTAATATCCAGAAGCTGGCAAATGTCAAAGTGTTCTTTGGTTTGGGGCATTATTCCATCGTCTGCTGCCACGATCAGGATTACAATATCTACCCCTCCTGCACCAGCAACCATTCGCTTGATGAATTTTTCGTGTCCCGGAACATCCACCACTCCTATCTTCTGCTCAGGGGAAAGGGCTAACGAAGCAAACCCCAGCTCTATGGTAATGCCTCTTTCTTTTTCCTCTTTGAGTCGGTCGAGGTCAATTCCAGTAAGCGCCTTTATTAAAGCAGTTTTTCCGTGGTCAATATGACCAGCAGTTCCCAAAATAACCTGTGTCATAAAGAGTACATGTAAGGTGTAGGAGGGTCATCTCTCTTAGTATCAGAAAGGTTTTAATTGAAGGTATCAAAAAGGATTGAGATTGGCAAGGTAAGATCAAATGCAAGGGGTAAAAATAGGCTTTCTCTTTCAGTCTTCAGTTTCCTCGTTATCTTTAATGGTTCCCCGATAGCGGAATCTTTCCTCATTACTGCGAAGATACTTTTCATTTTTTTCGATTCTGCTCTTACAGGCAACGCAGTATCGGGCAAACGGCACAACATTAAGCCTTCCCTCAGAAATCTTGGAACCGCATTCCTCACAAATTCCGTAAGTGCCTTCTACCAGACGCTCTAAGGCTTCGTCAATTTGTTCCAGTTTCTCCCTTTCCCGATCGCGCAACAGGATCGAAAACTGTCGCTCCCTTTCATCATCCGCCAGGTCATACATATCCGCGATAGCTTCCTGAAGATGTCCGATTTCCATTTTCAAATTTTCGGCAATTTCCTGAAGCAACTCCTCCCGTAATTTCAAAAGCTTCTCCTTGGTTTCAGCTTTTTTCATGGTGATCTCCTTGAGGAAAGGGTGGCGTTTTTCTAAGAGAGAATGGAATATACCGAAAAAAACGGATTTGTCAATTAATATTATCGGAGCAGCCGGTAAAAAGGTTTAAAAACGATGAGGTTCAAAAACAGTTCCTTTTAGATCGTAAACCCCTGCGCCCGTAATAAGCACGGGATATATTCTCCCGAGATTCAAAGGTCCATCGGCAGTTACTCGGGTTATACCATCCACATCCGGAGCCTGACCCGCAGTTCTTCCTACCCCTCCCTCTTTTCGGTGTTTTTCTACTAAAACGTTTTGCATGGTGCCGATGAGCTTCTGATTTTTTTCTCGGGAAATACTGGCTTGAACTTTCATAATAAGTTTTCGCCGTTCTTCCTTTATTTTTTCAGGGACTTGATGGAGAAGCCGCGCTGCTGAAGTTCCTTCTTCATGCGAATAGGTAAAAACCCCCAGCCGGTCAAATCTAACCTGGCGGACAAAATCAAGCAATTCAGTAAACTGGGCTTCGGTTTCTCCAGGAAACCCAACCATCATCGTAGTACGGATCGTGACTCCGGGAATGGTAGTTCGAATTTTTTCAATAAGCTCCCTGATACCTTGAAAACCATGGTTACGGTTCATGGCTTTAAGGATTTCTGCGTTAATATGCTGAAGAGGGAGGTCTAAGTATTTACAAATCTTTTCTTCCGCCCGCATCGCCTCCAAGAGTTCATTACTGAGGTTTTGAGGATTAGCGTACAGTAACCGGATCCAGGCGATGCCATCTACCGTGGCTAACTGCTTAAGCAGACCGGTTAACTCAGCGGGTGGTGAAAGGTCTTTCCCATACATGGTAGTATCCTGGGCCACAAGGTTTAATTCTTTTATCCCCTGTTTGGATAAATTGAACACTTCCCGGATAATGGAATCAGGATGCCGGCTTCGAAAAGGTCCTCTCACTTTTGGAATAATACAAAACGAGCAGCGATGAGAACACCCTTCGGCAATTTTGACAAAAGCAGTACCAGGCAAGGAAGTATTCACCCGGGGAGTCGTGTGATCATAGAGATAACGGGGATTCCGGAGGTAAAACCTGGGGGTCACTTTTTTTTCTCGGTAGGCATCAATAATTTCAATAATTCGGTAAAACTCTCCCGTCCCAATAAATATATCTACCTCAGGGAGAAGTTCAGATAATGACCTTCGATACCGCTGGGGAAGACATCCGGTCACAATCAATACCTTACAGGCCCCGATTTTTTTCTGTATCGCTAACTCCACAATGGTTTCAAGAGCTTCTTCTTTAGCCGCCTGAATAAAAGCACAGGTATTGACGATGATGATTTCAGCTCGAGCCGGGGAATGCTCAGTGGAATAGTTGGCTTTCAGTAAAGAACCAAGCATTACCTCGCTATCCACCAAATTTTTAGCACAACCAAGACTTACCAAATAGACTGAAGGGTTCACTATTTATCATTGATCAAAGGTTTTTTATTGGGGTTGCACTATGGGGGTTGGACTCTCCACGATTTCTGTTTCTGGGGGTGGGAGGAATTGAAAGTGTTCAGGAGCGATAGAGGGATTTTCTTTCGTGTCCACTAACGCTAATTGGGTATAGTTACCGGAGTCGTATTTAAAGGTAAGTTCTTTGATCTGAAAATCGTTTTTCCCCACTGTAAGCTGGACTTCCCGGATGTCTGAAGTTAGATGCTTGAGGGTCAACGTTAAGGAATAATCAAAAGAACCATTTGTTTTTGCAAGCGAAATATGGAAATGTCTCTTAAGATCCTCCATGGTAGTAAGGAGGCTAATGAGCGGATGGTGTAAAAACTCAGGAGCTACCGGATTTTTAAGCGCCTGATTGTTGGATGCAGTATAAATCCAAAAGAATTTGCCGTCGAAAACAAGCCGCTGACACTCGGGGGAGGTAACCTCCATCGCAAATAAAGACGGCCTCTGAAGAAAAAGCTTCCCTTGAAACTTTCGGAATTGATTTAACGCGGCAATAAAATTTTTTTGAATAAAATTCGATTCAATGGAATGTATTGGTTTATACCTTTCCTGAATGGAGGCCACAATAGCATCAATCGGTTTTTCTTCTGCCTGAGCGGAAAACCGTTCCAAGGGGAAAACCATTACGATTACGAACCAAATAAGTATTCTTATCAAGATCTTCATGACTTTAAATATCCATCATTTTACGTAAGACTTCACGAGGTTTGACTCCGTCACTGGGACCTACGATACCATCTTCTTCCATTTTTTCAATTATTCTGGCAGCCCGATTGTACCCGATCCGTAACTTTCTTTGGATTAACGATATGGAAGCCTGTTCAAGACTGGTAACCAGCTCCACCGCCTCCCGATATTTTTCATCAATATCACCTGAGAATTCCTCCTGGGAGTCCTCTTCAGGGGATACTAAATGCAATTCCTGATATTCCGGTTTTGCCTGAGTCCTAAGAAAATCAACAATATTCTGAAGTTCATCATCAGCGATGTAAGGCCCGTGGATTCGTTTAAGACGTGCGGTTCGGGGAGAAAGGAACAACATGTCTCCTTGATTTAAAAGATTTTCTGCCCCATTAGAATCGAGAATGATGCGGGAGTCGGTTTTTGAAGCAAGACGAAAAGAAATTCGAGCCGGAAAATTGGCTTTGATGGTGCCGGTAATGATGTCCACTGAAGGGCGCTGGGTAGCCACCAAGAGGTGAATACCTGCTGCCCGGGCCATTTGTGCCAACCGGGCGAGGGACCATTCCACTTCCCGAGAAGAAACCATCATCAGATTTGCTAATTCATCAATAATAATGACAATCCAGGGCATCTTTTGCGGTGGTTCTGAAGGGACATCATCGGTGTTTGATATCGCAGTACTTGGCAGACCTGCCTTACTAGTACCTGCTTTCTGATTGTATGACCTGATATCCCGGGCACCCATTTTGGCCAACAGATCGTACCGTCGTTCCATCTCCTCTACTGCCCAGCGAAGGACATGGGCAGCTTGCTTGGCATCAGTCACCACTGGATAAAGGAGATGAGGAATATTTTCATAAAAGGTAAGTTCAGACCGTTTGGGATCCATGATGAGCAGCTTCACTTCCGAAGGCAACGCTTTATAGAGAATCGAGCAGATCAAGGCATTAATGAAGACGCTTTTACCAGAACCAGTAGTTCCAGCGATTAAAAGATGCGGCATGGCAGACAAATCAGTAACTATTGACTTTCCGGAAATATCTTTGCCCAGACCTAAGGTTAACGGTGAGCTGCTTTTTAAAAATTCCTCCTGGGCTACAATTTCTTTGAAATAAACCGTTTCCCGGTTTTTGTTTGGAATTTCAACTCCAATAACGCCCTTTCCCGGAATGGGAGCAATGATCCTTATCCCCATAGCCCGCAAGGCAAGTGCTAAATCGTCGGCCAAGTTAACAATGCGATTTATTTTCACTCCCGGGGCTGGTTCAAGCTCATAGAGCGTGACCACTGGGCCTGGGTGCACATTAATCACCTTGGCTTGGACTCCATAATCACCAAGCTTATTTTCTAATAACCGAGAGTTTTGGAGGAGGACTTCACGCTCAATCTGAGTAACTTTTTTCCCCGGATCGTGGAGGAGGGAAAGTGGAGGAAGTTTAAATACCTCAGAAGCAAGGGGGGGGTGAGGTTTAGGAGGAGTATACCCTTCCAAAGGTACTAACGTATCTATTATAGCGGTGCTAACAATAGTTGGCTCTTTTGGAGCATGCTGAGATTCATGGTCGCCTGAAGGGGGCACGGTATGTTCTTCTTTCGGGGTTGCAGCATCAGATTCTTGTCTTTTTTTGCTTTCTGAACGAATGGTATTTTTTCTTTTGGTTATGAAACTGTTCAACCCATTTTTTATAACCACGAGACTTCTTATCGCCATGCTCCCCGTACGGATAAAAGAAAAGTTTACGGAGATCATAAGTGAAATAATCAGTATGAGGGCTAAAAAAATATACGATCCAATAACATTAAGATATTTAGTAAGAAAATGGGAAATAACGTGGCCTGATACCCCACCGGAATTTCCCGAAAAATTTCCTAAGGAAATGGATCCTAAGCTTAAATTCAGTATTGCCGCCGATGAGAGAATAAGGACTACCCACCCCAAACCTTGCGGAAGCCGGAGAGGAAATTGAAGCGTGAGGAATAAACGGAACGACAGTTGAAAAAGAATCAGCACAATTAAAAAAGCAACTAACCCAAAAAGTTGAAACATCATGTCAGACACATGCGAGCCAACGATTCCCAACACGTTACGAATTTTTTGGGGGTTAGTATAATAAACATTGAAAGATGGGTCATTAGCGTCATAAGAAATGAGGCTAAGGAATATTCCAAGGCTGAGCGCGAAAAGAATGATTGATAGGATTTCGGTTCGGAGCTGGGAGGACCGTTGGGCTTGTTTCATGTCCATTCGAAGCGAACGTTTTCCTTTAAAACCGGATACGTACAATTAAATGTTAGTGATTAAGAATGAAGTTTTGCTTTCGAATCGCTCTTTTTAATTCCTCTTGATCCACCGTAGCAGTGCCCAGTTTCTTAATAACAATTCCGGCAGCATAATTGGCAAGGAGAGCTGAAACCTTTAACGATGCCCCGGTAGCGAGCGCTAAGGCGAGGACACTCACCACCGTATCGCCTGCACCGGTTACATCATAAACCTCCGTGGCCAAAGTGGGAATATGGGTGTAGGAGCCACTTTTATCTAAAAGCGTCATACCGTGTTCACCCCGGGTAATGAGAACGGATTCGCATTCGAGTTTATCTCTCAGCATTGCTGCCGCTTTTGAAGCATCCTCATCGCTCGAAATTTTCATGCCGATAGCTTCACTGACTTCATTTTGATTAGGAGTTATCATGGTAACCCCTTTAAATAAATTAATATTTTTCACTTTTGGATCCACGATGAGGGGTTTATGGTTTCTTTTACTTAAGATAATAATTTCTTCCATTACCTCACGCGAAATGACACCCTTGCCATAGTCGGATATAAGGATGGTGTTAACTTTTGATAACGTTTTCTTTACATAGTTGACAAGCTGTTGCCTGGTATCGGAATCTAAAGGAAAAGCATCTTCTCGGTCAAATCGTACTACTTGTTGGCTATGGGCGATAATTCTGGTTTTAACGGTGGTGGGCCGCCCATTAGTCATAATAATACCTTCGGTACTTATTTTCAGGGATTTAAGCTCCTGGATGACTTTTTTCCCCATCTCATCATTGCCAGCGACCCCTGAGGCATAGACTTTACCTCCCAGGGTGCAGATATTATGGGCCACATTGGCAGACCCTCCTAAGCACAAACTCTCTGAGGTAACATTAACAACGGGAACAGGGGCCTCGGGGGAGATCCGATTTACACTTCCCCAGATGAAATGATCTACCATCACGTCCCCAATAACCATTATACAAGCCTGTGAAAATTTATCAATGTGGCTGAGAAGCGTTTTTTTGGAGGGCAACGTTTTCATGTCTCTATTGAGTAAAGTAAAAAAAGTTAATTAGAGGTTGTCAAGTTTTTAGTTGAAATTTTTTAATGGCTCCCATTGCATTAATTCATCGGACATTCCTTAAGCAGCACTTTTTAGTTTCTTCTCATCAGCCTGTTCTGCTTCAATCATTGCTATAACATCGGGTATTGAAGCAAATCCTTTCACTCGTTTGAATCCTTTTTCGCAATGCATGCAAACCGCTGCAAGCCAACGCTGTGACATCCTGCTTCCCCGATACCGTTTGATATTGCCTTCACAATCTCTTACCGTAGCAAACATGCTTTCTATCGGATTCGTCGAATGAAGAGTCTTGCGAAGTAAAGCAGGTACCTTGAGCCGGTGAAGCGTAAGAATTTCTTCTATCGCTTCCAATAAAGAATCCGCCGCCGACTCGTTGATCCCACGAAGCCATTGCTCAAACTCTAAAAGCATCTGTTTGGCATCTTGGTACCTTGTTTGCTCTAAAGCTATCCTGAATCGCCGGTGTGCTTCTTTTCGATAACGTTTCGCCAAATGCTTTTGTATGTTTCTGTCTTTGTGAATAGTACATCGTTGATGGATAAGTTTTTTGCCAAATCGATCCTTTAATGCTTTTATGATCCCCTTGCCTCCGTCGGTAACCCAGATGATCTTCTTTGAGAGTATCAATCCACGCCTTTCCATCTCGGACATAAGCTCCTTACAAACTTCATGGTTTTCCGTGGCCCCTTCCCAAAACCCCAAAACTCTTTTCCTGCCAGCTCCATCAATGCCTAATGCAACCATAAAACCAACGCCTGCTCGGTTAATGGTATCTACAAAAACCGCAAACGCTTTGAAATCCGATAAATCCCGCTCTTTAAACTCCTGAAGCTTCTTTGTGGTCACCGCAACAATATGTCGTGATACTGTGCTTGCCGAAACTCCAAATGCGTTTGCTGCCTCTATTACTGTCTCTGAGTACTTTTGCGATGATATGCCCCGCAATATTTTACCCAAAAGTTCTTCTGAAAAACCCCCCGGCTCTTTCAACTTCTGATAACTCCCTAAAGCAATCTCCCCCTGGGCACCACGCAGACGAGGATGTTCTACCGGAATCTTTTGATCACTCAGATAAATCGATCCTGGCTGACTTGCCCACTTCTGAATCTCTGATGACAATGGACGATAGTCCGGCCCCGATATTTCTTCCCGCTCTATGTACATGACGGTCTCTGCCACCATCCTGCCTATCTCCATTAAAAACGCATCCAGCCCCTGCTTACCCTGGGAGATAATCTGATATACTCGATCTAACAACTCCTGCCTGCCATAAAGTTGCCCAAAAACTCTTGTTGCTTTTTTTCTTTTCTTTGTGTTTAATTTCATCGGTGGCTCCTTTCTTTGTTTAATGTTTTATTGGTGACCCGTGGGTTATCCCACGGAGGAGCCACCTTATCAAGTTTCAACTAATTTTAGTATATCCTCACATGCATAAATGGTACAAAGCTCATGAGGAAACCGAAGCAAACTTTTTTGCTGGAGAACTTATCTTGCCTAAAAAACTCATCGAGAAGAAATGCGATGTCAAAAAGGTAAACTTTGGTCCTGTTAAGAAAATTGCAGAAGAATTTAGAGCATCGCTAACAGCTACGGCAATCCGATTCGTACGATTTTGTCCTGAAAAATGCGCAGTAGTATTTTCTCAAGATGCAAAAATTAAGTGGTTTTATAAGAGCGAAGACTGGTGGCCATTTATTCACATTGGCCAGAAACTTGATTCCCGCACAATCGCTTTTGATTTCTTCAAAGACAAGGAACTCCCTGATGAATCAGTTGGAGTTGAGGCTGATTCCTGGGTTGAAGGAAGCCGTTTAGATGAGATCATAGAACATTCCATTGGATCAAGAGGACTGAACTTTGTTCTTTCTCTATTATGGATAGAACCTTAAGTTTGACAATGAGAGGTCCGTTTTGAGGGACGGGCCGTTGTTGAAAAACAACACTTTAGTAGGTTCGCCATACACACTGAAAATTCTCAAGCAAGCACTGCTCAACGAAATATTGGGAAAATCCCCTCTTGAGAGGGGTGTCACGAAGTGACGGGGTGTGTGAATATGAACCACAGAAAAATCTATCACTATAATCCAAAGCTAAAAGAACGTGCGCGGCAGCTTCGCAATAACAGCACGTTGTCGGAAGTATTGCTTTGGAATGAGTTGAAAAACGGAAAAATGAAGGGAAAGGACTTTCACCGTCAGAAACCCATTATGAGTTTTATTGTTGATTTCTTTTGCCCTGAGTTAGCATTAGCGATTGAAATAGATGGAAACAGTCACGATAGTGAAAATGCTTACGAAAAAGATATGGAGCGTCAGAGGGAGATGGAGGGATTAGGGATACAATTTTTGCGTTTTAACGATTTGGATGTAAAGAGAAACATGCCGGGCGTGCTGAGTATTATTGAGCAATGGGTAGAAAAACACACCCCTGACCCCTCTCAAGAGGGGAATTGAGGCTAAAATTGTGGATGGGACGTTGTTGAAAATTAACACTTCAGTAAATTCGCCACGCTCCTCAGAGTTTATGAAAAGAAATTCAGAATTGACCCGTCAGCATGCCCCTTAGTAAATGGCCAGGGCGGATTCGATTGTCCGGCGAACCCTCAAGAGGGTGATTAATGAAAAATAGACTTAACATGTCAAAATATCATGATACTATCATGCCATGCAAATACAAAGAACCGCCGAGATTGAGTTATTAAACAGGCTCCTCAGAAACTTTTCCGGTCTTTGCTCTTTTGAGATTGCTCTTTGCCCTTTTCAGCCATTCTTCAACCAGATGCTGGTTTTTCATAGAGAACTTTCCCATGCCTGAAGATTTCCCTATAAATCATATAGGGGTTTGTTTTTAGTTCCTCGAACTTTTCCGGCGTTT
>JAZDOO010000171.1:0-6988 GCA_043798555.1 Pseudomonadota bacterium
AATACCTGCAGATTGTCGAGTCCTTTCGTGATCGCGGGAAGCCTCGGCAGCGGGTTATCGCCACGTTGGGGAAGCGAGACATAGTAATTGCCTCGGGTGCTCTGGACGGTTTGTTGCAAAGTTTGGCCAGATTCAGTGAAAAGCTGCGGGTGGTTGAGGCGGTTCGAACCCAGGGGATTGTGGCAAGAAGCTCCAAGGTATGGGGACCGGCATTGGTTTTTGATCGCCTTTGGGAGAATCAAGGATTGCCGGAAATTATCCGCCGACTGGCCCGGGAAAGGAAATTTGAATTTGATTCGGAACGGGTAGCCTTCGCCCTGGCAGTTCAGAGGCTTTGTTGTCCCGGGTCTGATCTCCAAGGTTCTGGGTGGGTGAAGAGTGTGGAAGCTCAAGGGTTTGATGGTATGGAGTTGCACCATCTTTATCGCACGACCGGTTTTCTGGCTGAAGTTCGCGAGGGTCTGGAGCGGGAACTTTTCAATCGGGACCGGGATCTTTTCACTCAGTCTTTGGATTTGGTCTTTATTGACACCACCAGTATCTTTACCTATTGCCGGGAGGAGACCCAGTGGCGCCTGCGGGGGTACTCCCGCGATCATCGTCCTGATTTGCCTCAGCTGGTTTTGGCGGTTGCAGTTGACCGAAATGGCTGGCCGGTTTCCTGGGAGGTTTTCCCTGGGAATACAGCAGATAAGAAAGCATTTGGGGCGATGATAAAGAAGCTGCGAGAACGTTTCCGAATAAAGCGGGTGATTATCGTGGCTGACCGAGGGATGATCAGCAAAGGCACTATCGAGGATCTCACTGAAGGTGAGAGCGCTCCCTATGGGTACATTCTTGGCTGTCGGATGCGCAAGCAAAAGGAAGTAAAGGAAGAGGTACTCAGCCGAGCGGGGCGATATACTGAAGTAGCACCAAACCTGAAAGTCAAAGAGGTTTGGGTTAATGACCGGCGTTACATTGTCTGTCTCAATGAAGAGGAGGCTGAAAAAGATGCTGCTGCCAGAGAAGCGATTCTGGAGCGTTTAAGTATCTTGCTTAAGGATAAGGGAACCAAATCGCTGGTGGGAAATAAAGGGTTTGCCCGGTTTTTGAAAATCCAGAAAGGCTCGGTTGGTATTGATGAGGCGGCGGTTAAGGCAGATGCACGGTTTGATGGGAAGTTTGTGCTTACCACCGATACCGAGCTTTCTGCTGAGGAAGTTGCGAAGACCTACAAGGGGCTTTGGCGAGTGGAGAGGATATTCAGGGAAGAAAAAAGCACCCTTAAGGTCCGTCCACTCTTTCACCACCGGGATGATACCTCTATTGGGCATATTGTAGCGAGTTTTTTGGCCTTGAGGCTTGAAGTTGATCTTCATCGAAGACTTGAGGAGCGAAATATTACTGTTTCCTGGCCGGATTTGATGCGAGACCTTGCCCAGGTGCATGCTGTTCACGTTGAGCTTGATGGACGAAACTATCTTTTGCGAACTGATCTCAGAGGGGTGGCACACCAGGCGTTTATGGCCGCTGGGGTGCGTCCACCGTCACCAGTAACTTCTTTAAACTAACTGGTCAACGAGGAGAGCAGGCGTAGTGCCAAACTCTTCTTGGGTCTTTGTAACCTATTGATATTCTAAACTTTTCAAAATTCAACTGTCGAAAATGAGTCTGAGGGGTTATTGTCTATCCTGCTGTTATCGATGGAGTAATTGCTGGTTTTATTCCTCGGGTAACTGGAGAATTTCGGATAGTGCTCGATGAACCTCCACCCCGTGTGGTGCCTCCCTTGAAATTAAAAATAGAATTTGGGGAAAATGTGAGACAAGAAGAGTTGGAAAGCCTGGCTAAAGAGATCGAAGAAAATACGCACCACAAACTGAAATTTACTCCCCAGATCCAATGGTTACCCCCCAAGACTTTAGAAAGGTCTACTTATAAAACCAAATTTATGGAGAAAGCTTACGAGAAAAAATAATGGTTGTATCTGGGACTGAAAATTAACCCCTGCTTTCCACCCACACTTTTACACGGTGAGCCTTTTTCTAATATATTCCCATGTTCTTTTAGCATGAAAGGAACTGCGCACAAAAGGAGAAGAGGCTACATATTTAAATCCCCGAGAGTATCCTTCTTCTTTGTATTCTTCGAATACTTCAGGGTGAATATACTCTTTTACCTCCACGTTTTGGGGAGTTGGTCTCAGGTATTGACCAATGGTCAGGATGTCACAATCCACCTCCCTCAGGTCTTGCATGATTTCGAGTATTTCCTCTCTTGTCTCCCCCAGACCAACCATCATCCCTGATTTGGTAACGATCCTGGGATTTATCTGCCTGGCATATTGTAATATGGAAAGGGACCGGTGGTAATGTGCCTGGGGTCTAATCGTCACATACATGCGGGGAACTGTTTCGATGTTATGACCTAAGATTTCCGGTTCCGCTTCAAAGACAATCTCCACGTTTTCTTTTACTCCCCCGAAATCAGGGATAAGCACCTCCGTTGAGGTCTCAGGCATCAGGCGTTTTATTTGCCGTACTGTTTCCGCAAACAGTGAAGCTCCACCATCGGGTAAATCATCACGGGTAACCGATGTGACCACCACATGCTCAAGCTTAAGCTTCTGAACTGCCTTTGCCACTCTTTCCGGTTCCAGAGGATCAGGAAGGGAAGGATTACCATTTTTTACACTGCAAAAGCTACAATTGCGCGTGCATATCTCTCCGAGGATCATAAATGTGGCTGTTCCTTCGGCAAAACAAGAACCTATATTGGGACAAAGAGCACTTTCACAGACCGTGTTAAGGTTGAATTCATCGAGTAATCCCTTCATATCGTGAAGGCAGTGTTCTTGTGGAGGCCTTATCCTTATCCACTGCGGTTTCTTAATCATTACCACACCATATCTTCAAGAGGAATTTCTTCAGTTTTAAGGTTAAATACGTTGCTAAAGTGACAAATGAGTCGCTGGCAAAGCTCCTTTTTGTCAACAGCCTTGCCCAGTACTTTAGTGAGGGACGTTACTTTTTTATTTCTGATACCGCAGGGGAAGATAAGAGAAAAATGATCTAAGTTAGGATTGACATTCAGAGAAAATCCATGCATAGCAATCCATTTTGGTTTGACTGCAATACCAATGGCCGCGATCTTTTCGTCGTTTACCCATACACCGGGATAATGACTATCTCGGTAAGCTGTAATGTTGTAGTCTTTGAGGAGGTTGATAATGATTGTTTCGATATTGTGAACGTACTTATGGAGGTCGTTTCCGTAATGATTGAGATCCATGATAAGGTATCCCACCAACTGGCCTGGACCATGGTAGGTGACGTCACCACCTCGATTGGTTTTAGCGATTGCGATACCCTCTTTTGCCACTTTATCGAGAGGGACAATAATATTTTCGCGGGTTTTTTCGCGGGTTACGGTTACTACCGGAGGGTGTTCCAATAATATAAGGAGGTCCCTGATGTTACCTTCTCTCCGTTTGGAAACCAGTTCTTCTTGTAACCTTAACGCTTTATCGTAAGGTAAGATATCCAACTGAAGGACCCATGCTGTTTTTCTTTCCATTCTCCCTAACGCTACTAATACTAAATCAACTCCTGCCTCTTTTTCTCCAAACGTGACGACTTTAGTGCTTCCCTTTTCGTTAATTGCTTTTACTGTCGTGTTTGTATAGATTTCAATGCCTTCCTGTTTTAACATCGTCTCAAGCTTGCTTGCCATCTCGCTGTCTTCGTAAGGAAGAATCCGGGAAATCATTTCCACAACAGAAACTTTTACTCCCATTCTATTAAAAATCTGGGCAAACTCTATCCCAATTACCCCCCCGCCTCAACCTTTCCCCCTTCTTTCTTCTTCCACTCGATCACTTTTCCCGTTTCCATAGTCATGCACAGTTTGGGCATGATGAGATTCACTGCCATTGTTTGGTATCCCTTCTAACGATAGTAACCCGAATTATGCTTACACTTAGCATCAAAAATGTCCAAAGTGTAGGCTACCGGCATATTGACCCCGATAAACCCCGATTCACATGCCTTCTTCCGGAGCGCATAGGATTAAGTGTGATTCACCTCACACTCTATGGCTAAGTCCCGGTCAAATTCCCCCCCGGCAAAATCCCGGGCCGCTTTTTGGATTGCCTTTTGTTCCTCAGAAAGTTCAAAGTCCATTATACGTATCCTCTCCCTCGACTTCTTAGCCCCTTATATATTTCATTCATTAAATCCCCAGGGAAGCATAACCATAAAATAATTAAGGCAAAATTGCAACTTTTGCTTCCTTAATCAGCTTAAAAGTTTTTCCTGTACTTTTCACCACTTGCCTTCCTGTGTCTTCCACAAATAAATGTGCCATTTGGAGCTTAAATCTTAAGATGCATCCCCAAGTATGCGCTTTCAAATATGAGGCGCTATAATCCCTTGACTTTTCAAGGGCTGCTCTGCTAAAGAGTTTTAGCTTCACAAAAACGTTCGGCATGCTTCTCTGAATAATTGTCAAGGTGAAAGATTTGTCAGACCCACAGATGGTAACGCAGCGCTCAGGAATAGCCACAAGGCTCTACGGTGTATCATTTATCCTGATGGCTTCGGCCAATTTCTTTACCGTATCCAGTTTCGGCTTTTTTTTCCTCTTTCCGCTTTTTATTACGAACCACGGAGGCTCTGAGGCAGATATTGGAATTATTATGGGAGCTTTCTCCCTGGCCTCGGTGCTCTGCCGTCCCTGGATTTCGGAAATGATTGATGGAATTGGGCGGAAGAAAAGTTATACCATCGGGAGTCTGATGATGAGTCTCCTGCCTTTAGCCTATCTCTCCTTCCATGGAGACCTTCACCAATTTTATCTTCCCCTGATCCTTATCCGACTTTTACATGGTGTTGGATTGGCTATCTGCTTTACCTCGGTAATTACCTACGTCGTTGACATTATCCCGGAAAAAAGGCTCAATGAAGGGATTGGAATGTTCGGCGTTACCGGACTCACAGGAATGGCTCTTGGGCCAGTACTTGCTGAGATTATAATCAGGAACTTTGGCTTCTCCTTTTTCTTTCTTGCTGCCGCCGGAATGGCAGTCCTCGGATTAGTTCTCCATCTTTTCGTTTCCGAGTCTTTTGTCCGTGGCCCTCATGAGTCCAGACACTCTTTTTTTTCCGTACTCTTCAAGCAGAGGGTTTTTACTGCAGCTTTGTTGGCCCTGTTATTTGGTTTTGGTTTGGCTGCCTCAATTGGTTTTGTCTCCCCCTTTGGTCATGAGCAGAATATCAGATTCATTTCCCTTTATTATCTCTGTTATTCTGCCGCGGCGGTTATGACCAGGCTTCTTGGGGGAAGGCTTGCAGACAGAATTGGGGAAACCCAGGTCATCCCCTATGCACTGCTTCTCAGCGGTGTGGGCCTCCTGATGCTGATCTTTCCCGGGGGAATAAAGATCCTGGTTCTTGCGGGGCTTACATCTGGCTGTGGCCATGGCTTTCTGTTTCCGTGTCTTGGCTCATTTGTTATCCGTCATGAACCTGCCAATATTCGTGGAAAAGTGAACGGTGTCTTCACGGGAGCAATCGATACGGGAACTCTTGCCGGATCGGTCATCTTCGGGTACATCGGGGAGTGGGCAGGTTTTCGGGCGCTCTTTTCTGTTGCAAGTCTTGCCCTCCTGAGCGGGTCCTGGCTTTTCAAAATCCGCATCCGGCGGGGAATGACTGACTGAGTGAATCCCCTCTCCTCCTGAACGAATCCTTGGAAATATTCCTCACTAACCACCTTTTTCTTCCATGAAAAATGTTGTTAATGGATTCCATTTTCCATAAAAATCATGAAAGAAACCTATTACGAAGTGCTGCAACGTTCCTCTGAAAAATGGCATGAAGGGCAGCATCAGATTTTGCCCTGGTGGCGCTATAGCCTGGGAGTTCTGATAGCTGCTTACAAAGAATTCGAGGATCGGGTGGGAATGGTTCGCGCAATCCGGGGGGCTAAAACGGCGTGGGTTCATGCGGCGATCAATACCCTTCAAAAAGAGTTTAGTGTGGGAGAGATTGCCCGTGCTTGTCCTGGTGTTAGCCGTCCGATGCTTCGGGTGATCTTGGAATCCCTTCGAAAAGAGGGTAAACTCGAAGTGCTGGGAACGGGTCGAGGGGCCTTGTGGCGAAAAAGGTGATAATAACTCATAAACGTGATAATAAACATGATAATAACAAGCCTTAAATGAAAAGAATTGTAGAACCGTAGGGTGGATTAAGCGAAGCGAATCCACCGGTAGTTACTAAAATGATGTCACGATATAGTGCATGGTTTTCCGGGGAGGAAGACTGGCTCACGGAGGGAAAAAATCTTGAAGTTCATCTCCGAGGTCGAGATTAAAGGGCTTCGTTCAATTCGTTATTGTAAACTTAAAGGCATTAACGATTTTACTGCTTTCGCAGGCCTTAATAATTCCGGGAAATCTAATTTTCTCCGGGCGCTCAATGCCTTTTTCAATGATCAGACTGATCAGGACATTTGGATAGACGTTGATAGCGACTTTTTTCGACCAGACTTACGAAATAAGAAAAGGAAACAAATCACCATTTCGGTAAAATTTACACTCCCAGACTACTTCAATTTCAGAAAGGGACTCGAAGCTGTACAAGGGTAATAGGGGGTCACATCTTCATTTGTCATTTAATACTTCCTCAACCCCTTCGAATTGGTCTTGTCATAGCCCCATCATATAATAGGTAATCCCTTTTCAAGGAATTAATGACATGTGAAGATGTGACCCCCTACCCTCTCAGAACATCAGTCGTACCACCGCGATAGCGATAATGATGCCGATGGCATCGGCAATCAGTCACACCGGAACCAGATACTTTGTCTTTCGAAGGCCCACTGCCCCAAGGTACACCGCGAGAACATAAAAGGTCGTTTCCGCGCTTCCGATTATTACCGCGGAAATCCTGCTTGCCAGCGAATCCGGGCCGGTGGTCTTTACAATATCCGTAAAGACTCCGGTGGC
>JAZDOO010000178.1:0-2091 GCA_043798555.1 Pseudomonadota bacterium
AACCTTCATGAGATCCTCCGTAAGCGAATCGCTGCTTCTCCCTCCCTCGCCATAAAAGAATTATGCGCCCGGGTTCTGAAGGATCTCGGCCTTCCCGAAACCTTCCTGAATCCCAATGTGGTCGCCTCTATCGAAGCCCACTTAAAAGAGATGCGGCATCAGGATTTGCTGAAGGTTTCATCTTAACCAGTACTCAAAATGACCTTAAATCACTTTAGGGTTTATTCCCTGCCGCTTGCGGCGGGGTAGTTTATTATCTGTGAATATCTGCGCAAATCTGCGTCCTGTTAAATTTAAAAGGAGGGGAAGGCATCATGAAGGTAATTACCATTGAAGAGCTTCCAGGGGTAGTACCGGAAGCGCACTATGATCTGCTCAGTTACCGGATTGTGGATGAAAAAATCGGGGCGAAGAGTATGGGAGCTTCCTTGGGGCGCATGGAGCCAAGCGGAAGGACCGGCCCCCACGCCCACGAGAAAGCGGAGCAGCTCTTCATAATATTGAAAGGGGAAATGCTGATGAAAACCGACCGGGGAGAAGCCCGCTTGAAACAGGGTCAGGCGGCTTTCATTTACCCGGGAGAAGTTCACGAAAATTACAATGTAGCCAATGGGACGACTGAATATCTCGTCGTCACGAGCAAACTATCCATCTAATAAAAAGAACCCTGTTTTTATGTTCTGACATCGTGTTTTTATGGTAAGATAATCAAAAAAAATATTTTTTGTTCCCCTCAGGCGTTGGCTGAAGGAATTTGATGCTTCGCTTCAAGGGAAAGGGTTTCTGGATCCATTTGAAAAAAACTTTATTAGCGTTGCCTGAAACCGGATCATGCAAGAAATCTATCCGAGTCAATACCTTATTACTGTTGCCTGACCCCACTCCATGACCCCACTCCGCACACTAACCCCATTTCTTGTCACGGTTTTGGTAAACAGAGAGGAGATCAGCAATGACGATTGTCGAAAAGATCGTTGACCAACTCAAGTCAATGCCGGAATCTGCTCAAGCGAAAGTGTTCGACTTCGTTGAATATATAAAATTGAAAGAGAGCCGCAAAGGGGAAGACTATGAATGGTCTCGGTTTTCTTTAGGCTCTGCGATGAGGGAGATTAAAGAAGAACCTAGCCCTTACCAGGTTAAAGATCTTAAGGAGAGATTCTAATGATTAGGGAAGGGCAGGTGGTACTCTTCAAGTTTCCCTACACCGATCAAACAGAGGGAAAGCTGCGTCCTGCTTTAGTCATTCGCAAAGTAGTGGGCCCCCATGAAGACTGGCTCATTTGCATAATTTCTATTCAGTTGTCACAAAAAATAGAGGGATTTGACGAAGTCCTATCTGCAGAAGATGGGGACTTCCGCCAATCTGGGCTGAAGCAAGCCAGTGTTATCAGGATCGGGCGTCTGGCGGTTGTCCAAAAGATGATTTTGTTGGGTGCCATTGGAGAAATAAACCCTGAACGCTTGGAGCGGATCAAAAAGAAATTGTCCGATTGGCTTCTTGGTAAATAACAAGTAGGTGCCTTTTTTTGCCTTTGAAAATAGCGATTTAAGCTCTTAAAATACATATTATTGGGATGCATTTGATTGAATTTCATAGCTTAGCTTGGTCTGACCCGAATTATGGGTTAGCTCAGAAATATTAGCTCTCCAATCAACCAAGCCAGAGGTGGCGTATGGCCCTGGAATTAATGAAACCCCATTTCTTGAAAGAGAGGTGGGGTTTTGTTTTGGGAAAAGGGGTGAAAAATGAAAAAGAAAACTTTCTATTTTTTATGGCTTATATTGGTATTATTTTTCGGGACAGTTTTTGCCCAAGAACCTGAAAGTTTTCGAGGTATTAAATGGGGGACAAATAAAAGCAAAGTGGATGGTTTATCCTGTGAAGAGGAGGATGATGATAAACAACTATTCTGCACGTGCACGCGAAAAGAGGAAAAGAAAATAGGGGATATTAAAGTTAAAGCGATATTGTATGGCTTCTATAAGGGCCAATTTGCTGGAGCAATTATTAGCTTTAAGGGTTTTTCAAATTTTACATCCCTTAAGGGTGCTCTCATAGAGAAATATGGTCCAGGTAAAAGGCTAAAT
>JAZDOO010000183.1:0-4079 GCA_043798555.1 Pseudomonadota bacterium
GGGTTACCATGTTCATCCAGCAAAAGATGACGCCAACCGTAGGTGACCCTGCCCAAGCCAAGGTAATGCTTGCCATGCCCATCGTTTTTACGTTTATGTTTTTGAAGTTTCCCTCTGGTTTGGTTATCTACTGGATGGTGAGTAATATCTTACAAATATTTCAACAACTATATATCGACAAGCGTATTTCTTAAGGGGAGGTTATGATGGAAGCGATTGAAATCGAAGGTAAAACCATTGATGAAGCCATCGAGAAGGCTATGCAACAATTGAATGTACCCAAAGAGCAGCTTAACATTGAAATCATGTCTAACGGTTCGCAGAGTTTTTTTAATTTTTTGGGTTCAAAGAAGGCGAGAATCAGGGCTAATGTGATTCAAGAACGGGGCGAAGAAAAAAAAGATAAAGCAAAAAGAACATTGGAGGAACTCCTTAACCTAGCGAACATGTCTGCTACGGTGAGTGCAATCCTAAAGGATAAAAAAATTTTTTTAACGATCAACGGAGACGGAAGCGGCCTTCTCATTGGGAAAAGGGGACAAACACTGGATGCTCTCCAATATCTGGTAAACAAAATCGTAAATCGGGATCCCGAAAACCGGACTCCCGTCATCGTTGATACGGAAAATTATCGTAATAGACGGGAAGCCAAATTGGAAAGTATAGCTCAACGGTTAGGAGATCGGGCTAAACGCCAACAGATATCAGTCGCTACCGGTCCTCTCAACCCTCAGGAAAGAAGGGTCATCTATCTTGCCCTTCAGAACAACCCGGATTTAACGGCTAAGAGCGAGGGAGAGGGAGAGTTAAAGAGAGTGGTCATTATTCCTCGTAAGCGAAATTAAGGGTGGTTTGATAAACTGAAGCATACTTTCTATGGACATCCAAGATACTATTGCTGCGGTAGCCACTCCCATTGGTATTGGGGGGATAGGAATAATCAAAATTAGCGGTTCTCTTTCCTCCCAGGTTGCAGAGAAAATTTTCCGTAAGAGAAAGGATAGCAAAGCTTCTCGGCTGCGTCCCTATCACCTTCATTTGGGAGAGATTGTTAATCCTTCTACTCAAGAAATAGTTGATGAAGTTCTCCTTACGTATATGCCTGCTCCTGCATCGTATACTCGCGAAGATGTTGTAGAAATTCACTGCCATAGCGGTTATTTAATTCTGGAAAAGATACTCGATCTAGTATTGAGTCATGAGGGGATTCGGCTGGCGGAGCAGGGTGAATTTACCCGCAGGGCATTTCTCAATGGACGAATAGATCTGACTCAGGTAGAGGCGATAGTTGACCTGATCAATGCCCGCAGTAGTATAGCTCTTAGACAGGCGACCTGTCAGTTAAAAGGCACACTCTCTGAAAAAGTATTCAATTTTAAAGAAAGATTAATCACTCTGGTGAGTAATCTGGAGGCTTCCATTGATTTTCCTGAGGAAGATATCGAGGTTTATTCTTCAGAGGAAATCCTAACCAAACTAAAAGCATTAAAGGAAGAACTCATCGAATTGGTTTCAACGTATCAAGAAGGGAAGTTTTTTCGAGAAGGAATAAAGGTAACGATAATCGGTCGCCCTAATGTTGGGAAATCGAGCCTTCTCAACGCATTATTAGAAGAAGAACGAGCAATTGTTAGTCATTTACCAGGAACTACCCGAGATACGATAGAGGAAAATGCAACGATTTATGGCATCCCCATCACTTTTGTTGACACCGCTGGAATCCCACTCTATCCCATAACCAATCCTATTGAGAAAAAGGGGGTAACCCTTACCCGGACTAAAGCATTTCAGGCAGATGTGGTGCTTTTTGTTCTCGATAGTAGCGCTCTCTTTAGTGAAAATGATATGGCGATTTTTCAAGAATTTCGGGGAAAAAGGATGATTGTTGTGCTTAATAAAGCTGATTTGCCTTCAAAACTCGATCTTTTTTCCCTTCCACCTGATTTACAGGATTACCAGACTGTTTCCCTGTCAGCTAAATATCATCAGGGAATAGATGGACTAAAAAGGGGAATCCGCGATGTGATCTTTACCGGTGATGATCTTCTTCACCCTCCTGTTTTTATTAACCGGTTGCGTCATAAGATGAGCTTCGAAAAAGCCATTGAGAGTATTTCACAAGCGATGAGAACTTTAGAGCAAGGGATGTCGGTTGAATTTGTATCCCTCGATCTTACCCTTTCTCTTGGGTATCTTGGAGAAGTTGCAGGGGAAACAACAACCGAGGAGATCCTTGATCATATTTTTTCCGAATTCTGTATTGGAAAGTAGGGTGCATGGTGATGAATGCAACCGAGAAACCGAGGGTAGGGATTACGATGGGGGATCCAGTGGGAATTGGCCCAGAGATTATTGTAAAGGCTCTGGAAGACAATGCTATCTGGGGAATATGTTCCCCCTTAATCATAGGGGACTCTGGGGTAATGAATAAAAGCTTAGATCTGCTCGGCTCGAAATTGGAATTGAATATTATGAATGAGGTGGAGAATGGAGCTAAAAAAGAAGCAAGACGCGTTGACGTTATTTCTTTATCAAACTTGGACTTGAATCAGTTTATCTATGGAAAACCAAATAAGGATACTGGAAACGCTATGGTGTCCTATGTGAAGGAGGCCATCCATTTGGCGTTGGAGAAAAAAATTGATGCGATTGTTACCTGCCCGATTAATAAGGCCGCCATGTCTCTTGCCGGCTATCCTTACCCTGGTCACACTGAACTTTTGGCTGCAGAGACCAATACCCGTGACTATGCAATGATGCTGGCAGGTGAAAAATTAAAGGTGGTATTGGTCACGATCCATGTTCCCTTTAAAGAGGTGCCCGAAATTCTAACCCGAGAGAAGATAGTATCGGTCATCCGGCTTAGCGATAGTACTTTAAAGAAATTTTTTGGTATCAATAAACCAAGGGTGGCGGTAGCTGCTTTAAACCCTCATGCTGGAGAAGAAGGGTTATTTGGAGAAGAGGAAGAAACCATTATTGCCCCAGCAATTCGTGAAGCAAGAGCAGAAGGAATTAATGCTTTGGGACCTTTTTCTCCTGATTCCCTATTTTCCCATACGTATAACGGAAAATTTGATGTAGTAATATGTATGTACCATGACCAGGGGTTAATTCCGTTGAAGCTTCTTTATTTTGAGGAGGCAGTCAATATAACCCTTGGCCTTCCGATAATAAGAACATCGGTTGACCACGGTACAGCCTATGATATTGCTGGAACTGGTAAAGCAAACCCCAAGAGTCTGATGAATGCAATCAAGGTGGCAACTCAAATGGTCCTTTCTCAGGATAATGAAAACGATGAGATTAACTAATGGGTTTCTTTCATTTATTTTTAAACCTCTTGGGATTGTATTATAATAGAATCTGTTCATTGTTTCCGGAAAATTGTTATAGTGTGGTTAGGGGGCTTTTGGTTTCATGGTCATGAGTGTGGGATTTGTGAAGTTCGTGATTTTTTTGGAGAATTAAATTAAATTCATTTTTTTCTTGATTTTTTAATAAATATTATCTATTCTAAAAATTTTCATCGCTGGCGTAGCTCAATTGGCAGAGCAGCTGATTTGTAATCAGCAGGTTGCGGGTTCGAGTCCCATCGCCAGCTCCACTTAGGTAATAGCAATAAAGGCATTCTTTTAGAGATAATAATGTAAGGAGAGGTTCCCGAGTGGTCAAAGGGAACAGACTGTAAATCTGTCGGCTTAAGCCTTCGGAGGTTCAAATCCTCCCCTCTCCACCATTCTTAATATTTTGCGGGAATAGCTCAGCTGGCTAGAGCGTCAGCCTTCCAAGCTGAGGGTCGCGGGTTCGAATCCCGTTTCCCGCTCCATTTTCGCCCACGTAGCTCAGTTGGTAGAGCACTTCCTTGGTAAGGAAGAGGTTCACTGGTTCGATCCCAGTCGTGGGCTCCATTTTTAAAAAACTAAACATTAATGATAAGGAGCAGGACATGGCGAAGGCTAAATTTGAGCGAAGGAAGCCCCATGTAAATATAGGGACGATAGGGCATGTAGATCATGGGAAGACAACGTTGACGTCAGGGATAACGAACTATTTAGCATTAAGTGGGCAGGCTAAAT
>JAZDOO010000198.1:0-5512 GCA_043798555.1 Pseudomonadota bacterium
GGAAATAAGGTTCATGGTACTTGAAAATCCGCTTTCAATGATGAGCCCTTTGATTTGATCCTGATAGTGGAATACAACCTCGAGAGCCGGAGCACTTCCTAACGACCTTCCCATAACAAAAATGCTCCCTTCATAGTTTAATTCCCTGAGGAAGGTAACAAAACCCTGGAATAACGGATGGGTATCCTTTATTATGTTGGTGGCAGTAGGAGTTCCGTTGCTATATCCATACCCCCGATAATCAGCAACAAAAAAGTTAAAACCTTTTTCGGTATAAAGAGGGGCTACATAGTCATAGTCGCAGGCGGTCTCACCATTGCCGTGGAAGTACATGATCGAAGGTGCATCCTTTTTAGCCGGATAAAAGCGGCATCCGATGGAGATGCTTTCTTCAACCTTGATAAAGTGGGTCATTGCCTTTGGAGTGATTGGAACCTCAGGAAGGTCTTTCCTCGGATAAAAGAGAACCGATAGCACCTCCGGACGATCCAATAATGAAAGGTCGTGATCTCCGTTCTTCGTCATCGTTTTTGCTCCCAAAAAATTGGTGGGTTATTATGTAAAGGCCACCGGGTTATCCCTCATTCAACACCTTATGTTTCCAAAACGATCTGGTTTTGGTATGATAAAATGATGCCAGTTGAACTATACCATAATTCTTTTTCTTTGGAACAATCAAAAAAGAAGCGGCGGGAAGAGTTATCATGCAGAAACCACCATTGATGAACATTTACCATACTCTCCTCTCTACCTTTGGCCCCCGGTACTGGTGGCCAGCCGATACTCCGGAAGAGGTTATCTTTGGAGCGATTTTGGCCCAAAATACAAGCTGGAAAAATGTTAAGGTAGCTATTTCTGCATTGAAGGCTGCGGGGAACTTGAGCTTTAACATGGTTACGAACATGGAGTTGCCTGAAATTGCAGCATTGGTAAAACCAGCGCGTTTTTTCAATCAAAAGGCTAAGGCACTAAAGATTTTTGCGAATTATTTTGGGAGTAAGTACGGCTTTAGCATTGAAAAAATGAGGGAGAGAGACCTCTGGATACTGAGAGACGAACTTCTATCACTTTACCGCATAGGGCCGGAGACCGCAGACAGTATTCTTTTATATGCCCTTGAGAAACCCATATTTGTTATCGACGCTTATACAAAAAGAGTTTTTAGCAACCACGGATTTATGAACAAAGAAGATCCCTATGAGGCATTCCAGAAATTTTTCATGGACAACCTCCCCAAAGATGTGAAATTATATAATGAATTCCATGCATTAGTCGTACATGCGGGATACCTTTATTGTAAACCAAAGCCTTTGTGTGAGAAATGTCCGTTATTAACTATAGAGCAAACCGTGACATTTCTTTAGGCCAGGGGGGAACATCGTGAGCGAATTATTGTATGGCGAAAAAGCCATTGCGGAAGCTCAATTGGAAACATGGCCGAACCCTAATCCGGAAAGGAACTATACCGTAGAAATCACGTTTCCTGAGTTTACCTGTCTTTGTCCTCGTTCCGGTTATCCGGATTTTGCCACCATCCATATAAAATACATTCCTGATAAACAGATCATCGAGCTAAAGTCCCTCAAGCTTTATCTCAACAAGTATCGGGGGGTATATATTTCTCACGAAGAGGTAGCCAATAAAATATATAATGACCTACATGATACTTTGGAGCCACGATTTTTGGAGATTACGGGAGATTTTAACCCCCGGGGGAATGTAAAGACCGTTATTAAACTGTCTTCAGAGGCATGATAGACCCAAACGCTCGTTAGTCTAACGTTTCAATAAAGGAGAGAATATGTCCTCAGGATTACAAACCGGCTGACCCTCATTGACCACGCCATAAAGCCTATTCTCCCAAGAGGGAAGAGGAGAGTTGGTCAAACTGCCCGTCTTTGACCTGGCTGTATTTTTGCCAGAAGAGCTCGTCACTTTTATAGAAGGACTTGGTCTGGTTTCGTTTAAGAAATTCCTGAAATTGACCGGGACCGCCGTTGTACATGGCGTAGACAACCCGGGCGAGGGTGTCAAAGTCGAGGGGATTTTTTGAATCCATTTTTTTGAGGGCATACTTTTGCAGATAAAGATCGAGGATTTCACTTCCAGCGAGGGCATTATAATGGATATTCCAACGCAGACTTTCCGGCCGGTACACGCCGCGCCAGATACGTTCATTGATTTGCATTAATCCCACCGAGCTTTGATTGTATGAGACAAGGTAGCGCACTTTACCATTCGCTTTTACGAACTGCCGCCAGCAGCTTTCCTGCCAGGCCGTGGCAAGGGACAAATGCCGGAAGAACGGCTCATACCTTTCCTCAAGGTGGTTTTTCGCGAGCGTCTCCGCTGCTGCCTGCTCTAAAACCTGCCTCACCTGGTCTAAGTATGGGGTAATGTCTTTTGCAGGTGGAATCCACTGCTCCACCTCTCCCAGGGTAACTGTCCCTGACTCAGCAGCAAAGGCTAAGGGAAAACAAAAAGTGATCCAGGACCATTCTTCGCCTGGAATCACCTCTTCTTTGGAATCAGGAGGAAGTTCTAACTCCTGAGCGTCAAAAGCAGGCCCTGATTCATCCAGGGGCGGCCCAAAACCGAGAAGCTGTCGCAGGTTAGGGTTCACCGCGTAGGAATAATCCAAAACCGGCTCAACGCCGCCTTCACTGAGCAGCTTGGCCAGCCTCACTAATCCATCTCGGCTTATATCCATACCCAAGGTTGGTCCCAGCTTCTCTAAGGTGGCAAGGGCATCGGAAGCGGTAAAAAAGGCCAGGTAGGTAAGGGGCGATTTGGAAAGCTGCTTGACCAGGTACTTCCGCAAAATCGGGGTTAGGTTCTGCCAGGTCCGGATAAACTGCTCCCGCACCAAGTCACGTCCCAGGGCCCTTTCAGTGAGAGCTTGGACAAAGCCATGGCGGGTCTCTAAGAGCGATTCCAATAAACTCCTTCTTTCATCTTCGGTAAGGGGTTGCCCGATAAGGACCTGAAGCTGATACACTAAATAGGCGTCCCAATCCTCCCAGGATTTGGCCAAGCGTTCGATCTCTTGGATAGAGGGCTCCTCGACCGCTTCTTTGGGCTGGGGTCGGGTTTCCACTTCCATGAGGATATCCATTTTCACTGCATCCGGATCCACGCGCACTTGGCCCAATCTGATGGTGTCAAACCAACGTTCGATGCATTGTTGATCTTCGGGAGGAAAAAAAAGTGGTACGAGGTTCTTTAATTCTTTCACTGGGGGAGCCAAATCAATGCTCAGTTGATCAAAATAGGGGAGAACATGGGTTTTAACTGAGTTCCAAAGAGTGTTGGCGATCGTAACTGGTTCTCGGTTCAAATTATATGTGCGCGTGTCAACCGTCTCAAACCTGAGTCGCCAGCCCTTTTCATCCAACCATATCCGCTGCAGTACCTCGAGGTAGCCCTCCCATTCCAATAACTTAGTGCATTTTCCAAAGAACGGTACACCGAGACTGATTTTCATGTGGTTACGGAGTTTGAGCAGGGTTCCCTCCGGCGCCACCTCCGGGTCCCAAAGTTCAATCCGGTTGCAACCACCCGCTTCCTCCACTGGCACTGCCCGCTCACCCGGCTGGGTGTATGCCTGGTAAACAAAAAGCGAGCGAATAAAAGGGTAGTCGAGCGTGATGGGGAGGCGGACCGTCTCGGTTGCTCCCCAAACGCAAACTGGCCAAAACAATAGTAGTATCAACCATAAAAGAGGGAAAACCCTTTTCCCTCTTTTGTCTGCTAAAGTCTTCAAAGTTTTTGTGCTCTGGGCTCCCATGATGAAAACTTCCCTTGCGTCTCTTTAGATATTAACCAAGACAAGAGTTAACAAAGTCCCAATTAATAAGTTTTTCAATAAAAGCACCCAGGTAATCAGGCCTTCGGTTTTGATAGTCCAAGTAGTAGGCATGCTCCCAGACATCTACGGTTAAGAGTGGCTTCAATCCCTTTGCAATGGGAGTGTCCGCATTCGAAGTTTTAATAATCTGCAACTGATCACCATTCAAAACTAACCATGCCCAACCACTGCCGAATTGAGTAACACCAGCGTTTTTAAATTCCTCAACAAATTTTTCATAACCACCGAAAGCCGCCTTGATTTTTTCGGCAATGGGGCCGCTCGGAAGGCCACCTCCACCTGGCTTCATGCACTGCCAGTAAAAAGAATGGTTCCAGACCTGGGCTGCATTATTAAAAATTCCAACTCTGGAAGTATCGGCGGCAGTTTTCTTGATGATATTCTCTAAGGTTTCATTGGCCACGTCTGTCCCTTCAATAAATTTGTTAGTGTTTACCACATAGGTGTTATGGTGCTTTCCATAATGAAATTCTATGGTTCTTGCGCTAATAATTGGTGCTAAAGCATCGTTTGCATATGGTAAACTTGGTAATGTAATAGCCATGCTAATCCCTCCTTCTTTAACGGTTAATATTTTTTAAGAACGTGAGACGCAAGAGAGAATCCCAACGTATAATTTTTCTATTCTAATCTCTTTTGTGGCGTCGTCAATAATACAGTAAAAAATAAATACTATTTTCTTGGCCGAATACTCTAAAACCATGGTAAGATCTCATCAAAAGAGAATTCACATTTGGTGCTAAGCCCTTATTATCATGGAAAACCATCAGAACCCTGACCCGCCAGTTCGCATTCCGATTGAGGATACTATTGATCTTCACACTTTTCAACCGAAAGAAGTTTTATCTCTTTTAGAAGAATATCTTGCAGAGTGCGTCCAGTCTGGTTTATGTGAGGTGCGGATAATCCACGGGAAAGGAAAAGGGTTTTTACGAGAGAAAGTTCATTCCTTCCTCAGGAAATGTCCCTTGGTAGCGTCGTTCCACCTTGCAGGTCATACGGGTGGAGCGTGGGGGGCTACGGTCGTTCGTTTAAAAAGGCCTTGACGATCCCCCTTCTGCTTTCCCACAACCTCTTAACCTGGAAGGATGTTGGGAGATGCAATGAACGTAAAAAGTGACGGTAATTTACCATTGATATGAGACAATCAGCCTGTCTTAATACCTCTCTTGACTAACTACTATTTTCCCTTTTGCTTTGACTCCGTCACTCGCTTCCACAATATACTCAAAGATACCTGCCTCATTAAACTTTAAACTCGAAGTTCCTCCCGAAGGAATCCAGCTGGTGACAAAACATGAAGCTTCTAAGTTAAAAGCTGTTGCCGAGCTCGTCACATCTGCACACTGTTTCCCATCCTCAAACATTATCTTTACTTCATCGGGTCGGGCCTGGTTAACCCAGATTACCACCGTGTCTTTGGGAATCCAGGAAGTGTTCGGTTCAATATAGATTGTTTTTCCCCCATTAATGGTATCTTTATGGAGCCTGATGATCCGAACATCAAAGGCACCAGTTGATTGATGCCATAACAATAAAGTGGTCAACGCAAGCAAAAACGTTAATCCCCCTACAATCAACAACCTCTTTTTGTTCATGTTCTACCTCCTTTTATTCAGACTTTCCTCTTGGACCGTAATTAAT
>JAZDOO010000233.1:0-19244 GCA_043798555.1 Pseudomonadota bacterium
ACCCCTCTATTACCTCTCTCCTGAGCTGGGGGATGGCATTCAGGATTTTGTGAGAGCACTGGTAGCAGGCGATAGCCGTTTCTTCTTTGGTGGTACTGAGGATATTGATGAAAACTATAACTACAATGATAATACCAAACTGATACAGGCAATAAAGCAAGGCTACAAGGGGGCGTTCTGGGATATTTTACGGCGGATCGAGGAAGGGTTGTAAAAGATCCAAGTTTGACAAAGACGGGTGAAATCTACCTCACCTCCATTCCAAGTCTACTCCATAGGGAAAATGATCTGAGGGATATCGGCCTTCACTACTATCCCGGATGATGTGCGCATCAATCACCTGAAAATGGCGACTTACGAAAATCCAATCCATGCGAGTTTTCTGAGGGGATCCCTGAAAACCATGCTGGGTCATGCTCAATTCGTCCTCTTTTCGACCCAATACCTGCCAGGTATCATAAAGGCCAAATTTTTCCCTGGTGAGCAGCTCATGCACCGATGAATCCGGGCGATCATTAAAGTCACCCATCACAATCGCCGGCCCTTCATGCTTTCGGATAAATTCACCAATAATTTTAGCCTGCTCCCAGCGTGCCTGACCTCTTTTGTGGTCAAGGTGGGTAACAAGAACCCATAAACGCTTCCCCGTTTCCTGATCTAAAAACAATCCATAACTCATCATCCGAGGGAACGCACTATCCCAATTTTTACTCAGATGAACAGCGGGAGTTTTCGACAACCAAAATTCACCACCACCCTCAACGTGAAACCTTTTTTTGCAGTAAAAAAGGGTTGGGTACTGACACGTATCATCTATCACCCGGTCAGGAACGTGAATAGCATATTCACCTAAGTGTTCCTTCAGGTACATAAGCTGGTGCCACTTCCCTTCCTGGGTACCTAAAATCGAAGGGGAGTATCGCTTAATCACCTGGATAACAAGCTCTCTCCGGTATTGCCAGGTGTTTTCTCCGTTTTGATAATCATCAAAACGGATATTAAAGGTCATGACCCGAATCATTCATTGCTCCTTCCTCCTCATCCAGGTGATCTTTATGGTGCCGTGTTAAAGCACTTGATAATTTTATAATACCCTAAAAATTGAAATTTATCCATTTTCCACCGCAACCAGGGAGATTGTCTTGACAATTCAACCCTAACTATCATAACTTGTATATATTATTAAATAATTCTTCTAAGAAAATGGAGGTTATTTATTAACTACTAAAAAGGAGGGTTTATATGGCAACCAGAGAAAATTTGCAAGAAGCTTTTGCGGGAGAAAGTCAGGCAAACCGGAAGTATTTGGCTTTTGCCAAGAAAGCAGAGGCAGAGGGACGGCCGCAAATCGCCAAATTGTTTAGAGCAGCAGCTGAGGCAGAAACTATTCATGCCCATAACCACCTCCGCGTTTTGGGAGGCATTAAAGGAACGAAGGAGAACCTCCAGGCTGCCATCGAGGGAGAAGGTGTTGAGTTTAAGCACATGTACCCCAAGTTTATTGCGGAAGCGGAAAAAGAAGGTGGCAGTCAGGCGGTCACTACCTTTAGGTACGCAAATGAGGTTGAAAAAGTCCATCACCAGCTTTATACAGAGGCCCTGGAAAAATTTAGTGCCGGGGAAGATCTCCCTGAGGCTGATATTTATGTCTGTGGAGTCTGCGGGTATACAGTGGCAGGAGAGCCGCCGGAGAGGTGCCCGGTGTGCAACTCAGTGCGTAAAGTTTTCCACCCTGTGGAATAACGGCCTACAGTTAAAGAGAATTGTTATGGCAAAGCATAGGGTTACGATTTTTCGACCTTACCCTTTTCAGGTAGGGCAAAAGATTCATATTGAAGGCGGGCAGCGCAGTGGCGATTGGGAAGTTATCGGCGTGAGCGAACGCAAAGTTAAACTCCGCTGCCCGGTCTCCCTTGGGGAGTTCGAGTGGGAGAAGTTTGGTTATTTTGCAGAGGAATGCGAGGGTATTGAGTGGCCGAGGAAAGACTGAGGGAGTAATGGTAAATGGACCCTAAGGGAAAGATTTTGATTGTTGAAGACGATGAGGTTGCCAGGAAAAACCTTTCCCGTCTGCTCAGTAGGGATGGACATAAAACCACAGCAGCTTCAACCGGGAAAGAGGCCATAGCCCTGTTAGGGAAGGATTCGTTTGATCTGGTGATCACCGACTTAGTTTTGGGAGAAATGAGCGGGATTGACCTCCTAACAGAGGTGAAGAGACAATCTGAGGACATTGAAGTAATAGTGATCACCGGATATGCCTCCGTAGCCACTGCCATCGAGGCCACCAAAAAAGGAGCATACCATTACCTCCAGAAACCCCTTCGGGCTGATGAAGTCCGCCATCTCATTGGGAAGGCCATTGAAAAAAAGAAACTCAAGGATCAAATGAAGGTTCTTGAGGAGAAGGTACGGGACCAAGCAGAACCAGAACTCATCGGACAAAGCCAATCGGTGGCAGAATTGGCAAAATTGATTCGCCAAGTCGCTTTATCAGATACCAATGTCTTGATTACCGGAGAGTCGGGAACTGGTAAGGAACTGGTTGCAAAGCTCATCCACCACCACAGCCGGAGATTTAAAAAGACCTTTGTCGCTTTTAACTGCGGCGGGTTCACAGAAGAACTTCTCGCTAATGAGCTTTTCGGACACGAAAAGGATGCATTTACCGGCGCCACCTCAACCAAAACAGGTCTCTTAGAAAGTGCAAACGGAGGGACACTGTTTTTCGATGAGGTTGGTGATATGCCTATTTCTATGCAAGTCAAGCTGCTCCGGGTTATTCAGGAAAGGGAACTTATTCGGGTAGGAGGAAATAAACCCATTCCGATTGATGTCCGCATTATTGGTGCTACTAATCAGGATATAAAAAAAACGGTGGCGGCCGGAACATTTCGCCACGATCTTTACTATCGTCTTAATGTAATTACTATTAATCTCCCTCCCCTTAGGGAGAGAAAAGAGGATATCCCATTATTGGCTTATTACTTCCTCCGGCGGGCCATGAAAAAGTCGGATCGGAACATAAAAGGCTTCTCTGACGAGGCCCTGAAGATTCTTAGGTCGTATGATTTTCCTGGCAACGTCCGAGAACTTGAAAATATTGTAGAAAGGGCGGTGGCTTTAGCGTCCGGAGATACCATCGAGGTTCGGGATTTGCCTCCTGACCTGGGTGAAATGGAAATATACTCTTATCCCTATAAAAATCAGGAGTTCAAAACCTTGGAAGCATTGGAGCGGGAGTATATCCAATGGGTGTTACGTAAAGTTGATCGAAACAAGACTCAGGCGGCAAAAATTCTCGGAATCGACCGGGCCTCCCTGTGGAGAAAAGTAAAGAAGTACGAAGTTGAAGATTAACCATTGCATTTTACATCAGTTCTGTTCGTTTATGCAACATTCTCTAATCATTAGATTTTGGTACCCCTTCCCGTAAGAGTTTTTTCCTCTATTGCATAATGCAACACCAACGTTAGCGTTTTTCTCATCGCTGCCGTTTAAAAAATCATTACAATTTAATAAGATACAAGTTTACCCCCGCAATGGTACATTTTCTGCTTAATAAGCTTTCGGTAGGAGGCTTTTAAAAGGGGGTTAACTTGATCCGGAAAATACTGGTTCTTTTTGACACAATTGATATCCGGAAAGAAGTTGTTCGGTACGCTATTGGGCTGGCAAAACGGACTGACTCAGCTCTGATGCTTTTGATTATTCTCCACCCGAATTTCTGGAAAAAGTCAGATCCTGAAGAGGCGATGCTGGGGCAGGGAGAATTGGAAAAGGCGGCAAACGAAGCCCTTGCACCTCACATTTCAGGGATAGTACGGGAAGGTGTTAAGGTGAGCACTGAGGTGCGGATCGGGGAGCCCCATTCAGAGTTTTTAAAGTTTCTGGCCCAAAATGCTTCTTTTCAGACCATCGTCTGGGGAGGTGCGGAACCTCTTATTAAAGCCAAATCTCCCAAAACGGAGGATCACTGGTTAGGACGAGCAAAAAGCATAATTGATTGCCCTTTAGTAGTCCCTTCCCTGAGGTCTTAGGCATGACAAAGGGATCTAACTTTAAACCGTACTCCCAATAGGAAAATGACTATGCAAATCATATGTATCTCTCGAGGAACTTTCAGCGGAGGCAAGGCGCTGGCTGAAAAGATGGCAGCGAAACTGGCTTGCCCATGTTTAAGTCGTGAAGAACTGATTGAGGAGGCAACCCAAGCCGGAATTGCAGTGGGAAAATTAGAGGAGGCGATGCTCAAGCCCCATGTCTTCTCCGAGCGTCTTGCGCTGGAACGGGAGCATTATCATGCCTTCTCCACCATGTTTCTCTGTGAGCGGGCAATGGAGGGAAGGCTTGTTTATCACGGTCGCACCGGCCATTTGCTCCTTCCTGGTATTTCCCACGTGTTACGCATCCGGGTGGTAGCTGATATGGAATATCGCATCAATGCAGCAATGCAGCGGATCAATGTTGACCGAAACCGGGCTAAGAAATACCTCGAAGAAGTTGAGGAGGGAATCCGGCGGTGGGTCCATGCCTTGTATGGAGTCTCCTGGGATGATTCATCCCATTACGATGTGATTGTAAATCTCGAACAGATGAACGTGGCTAATGCTGCTTCGGCCCTGTGTGCGATGGCACAACTGCCGGACTTCCAGATGACACCTGCTTCGGAAAAAGCAATGAAAAGCCTTTGGTTTGCTGCCAAGGCGCGGGTGCTTTTGGCCGGAGACGAAAGAACCTCAAAATGTACCTTTAAAGTTAGAGCAGATAATGGCGTGGTCACGGTTACTTATCTGCCCAGGTATGCCCAGGTGGCAAGATATATTCCCCACGTTTTGGAAAAACTGGAAGGATTACAAGAGCTTCGTCACACCATATCTACCACCAATATTCTCTGGGTCCAAGAAACCTTTGACCCAGCCGCTGAAACCTTCAGACAAATCCTCGAGATTGCCAACAAATGGAATGCAGCCGTGGAACTGCTCCGCATGGCACCGGGCGAAGAGGAAAATCTAAAAGAAACCACCGTGGTGGAATCAGAACCCATACTGCTCCCTTCGGCCAGGGCTCCGTATACCGGGGGAATCGAGGATGATGTGGTTGAGCCGGAAGTTAGGGATAATGGAGGATTTCAGCAAACGCTTAGTGAGCTGGTGAAAGCCGGGCGGTCAGGCGGAGCTCGTTCCGTTGGGGAATCACCCCGAAAATTACTCGATTCCATTGATCGCTCTATACCCTATAGCCTGATTGTGGTTGGAAACGTTTTTCTTTCTAAAGGGGAAGCTACTCGCAAGCGCATGATTCGGGAGCTCCAGAGTCTTTTAATGGATAATATAAAAGCTCCGGTGGTAACGGCGGAGGAATTGAAGTCGCAGTTCCTCTTCGGGGCTAAACACTTGCCGAAGTTAATCGCTTTCCTGCTTATTACGGCGGTAATCTATATCTTGCTGTTTACCAATCAGGAGCCCATACTCACTTTCCTCTCCGCTCGCTCTTGGTTTGGAAAGAGCCTTGCTGTTCTTGCGGTTGCCGTTTTCGTACCTTTTGTAGCTTATGTTTATGGGACTGCAACTAACCTGATTTTGAAATTGATAAAAATGGAATAGTTACTTTGGATTTTTACCGTTAAAGGAGGTCATCAATGCCAGGTCAATTAGGAGAACTTTTTATCCAGATAGATATTTTAACTGCCATTCAGGTCGTGTTTTTAGGACTAATTGGAGGGGTTTTGAGTGGGTTCATCGGAAGCGGGGGTGCTTTTTTCATGACCCCCGGGATGATGAACCTGGGGGTTCAAGGGGTTGTGGCGGTGGCAAGCAATATTACCCACAAATTTGGTAAAGCCATGATGGGATCCAAAAAGCACGGAGAGATGGGAAATGTAGACAAGCGGCTGGGTATATTTCTTATCCTTACGTCTTTTGTAGGCATCCGAATTGCGGTATTTATTAATAGCTTATTATTTGAGGGTGGTGGTGATAGTCACGGTGCAGGAAAGGGGGCTGCTTCCAACCTTTACATCAGCATGGTTTTTATCTGTATTCTTTCCTTGGTAGCGATATCAATGCTCCGTGATGCTTTAAAGTCCGCTCGTGAGGAGGAGGGAGGCGGACCTTCCAAGAAAATTGCTGAATACCTTTCGTACCTCCGTTTACCCCCAACCATCTATTTTCCAGTATCCGATGTTAAGGTCTCACTCTGGATTATACTGGGAGTCGGACTCGCCACCGGGTACCTTGCCGGAACCATTGGTGTAGGTGGGTTTATAGGGGTACCGGCGATGATTTATGTGTTTGGTGTTCCTACTGCGGTGGCTGCTGGTACTGAATTGTACTTAGCTATGTTTATGGGGGCTTTTGGTGCCATCAACTACGTTTATCAGGGGTATGTGGACATCCGTCTGACGATGCTTATGTATCTGGGTTCACTGATTGGAGTATACATAGGAGCTTATGGGACTAAAGTAGTAAAGGAAGTTATGATTCGGATTGTGACGGGGGTAGTCATTATATTGTGCGTTATCAGTCGCGCTATTGCCGTCCCAATGTATCTGCGTCAATTAGGGTGGGTCAACATGAACCCTTCCTGGGACGCACTTTTCAATGGAGCCAGCAAGGTTTTCCTGTTTGCCGCGGGAAGTTCAGGAACTATTATCATTTTTTATCATGTCATTAAGGCATATCGTCAGCGAAGAACGATTCAAGCCAGCCTGGTGGCTGAGGTTAAAGTAGCCTGAAAGAACAGAATCATCTTTAAAGGAATCAAAAATTAAGGTAAAATATAAAAGTGGGTAACTATTTCACCCAATGTTATTTTTCCCATATTATATCCAAGGAAAGGATCCAAGGGAATGGTTCTAAAGAAGGGTCCCCAAAAAAGGCATTCTTTCATATCGTGGCTACCTCGGGTGGTGGTCCACAAATTAACCCCATTCGGAGTTCCAGCCATAACGCTTATTAAGCGCCGATACTTTCGTTTCCAGAGGCTTCTTAAAAACTATGGAAAGGTTCTTGAGCTCTTAGCTGATGCATCTGAAAAACAAGGAGGAGGATTCGTTTTAGACAAACAATACCTCGTGGCATTGACCAACAAACTTTTTGACTTAGCCGACAGTATCGTCTATGACCTTAATGTTTTGACCAGACAGCAACATATCACTTTTTTTGACCTGTTAGACCGTTTCAAGAAGGAAACTAAAGAAATAATCTCCGGTCGCCCGCCCTTTTTTCAGAGTGAACAGGTAATTTCTTTTAGCAATGCGAAAGAATTTTTGCCCCAGCACGTGGGAAATAAAAATGCCTCTCTTATAAACCTCCACCATCGGATGGGAGTGCCAGTTCCTGAGGGTTTTGCCATTACTTACACTGCTTACCAGCGGGTAATCGAGGGGAATAACCTTGGTGGCCTAATCGAACAGGCAGTTGATAAGTTTCGGAGAAATGACCCTTACGCAACCAAGGAGCTTCTCGCATTGCAGAATAGAATAAGATCAGCAACCATCCCCTTAGATTTGAGGGAAAAAGTTCATGATGCTTTACATGCATTGACCGAGAAATTCGGTAACGACCTTTCGCTCATCATTGACTTCACCATTCTGGGGAAAAATCTTGATACTGCCGCAAAGGCCACCGATGATTATACGAAAACGGTTGCAAACGTTAAGTCTGATGCGGTTCTTGATGTCTACCTGGAGGAGATTTCAAAACTCTACGATCCTGCCCAGGTATGCCTTCGCCAGATAAAAAGGATGGGCGAAGCCGCTTTTCTTGCTGCAGTCTGTAAAAGAATGATTGCTGGAAAAGCACGCGGTAAACTCTATACTCTTGATCCTGCTTCTCCCAATAGCGGGTTTATGCTCCTTACTACCAGTTCAGACCGGGGGAACCAAGGCGACCTCGGGAGAACGTACAAAATATCTCGAAATCCTCCTTTTGAAATACTCTCCTATGAGAATCATCATCCCGTTTATCAATCCGTCCAGGAAAATGAAGGGCACATACTTAATTGTGAAGAGATAACGGCCCTTATTGAGCTTGCTTTTCGAATCGAGCGGTACTTAAAACAGGCCCAGGAGATAGAATGGATTCAGGATATTGGTGGGCGCCTTATCATCACCCAGACCCAGCGACTTCCGAAAACTTCAATCACTGATATTGGTCGCAAGGATCTTGCCAACATTCTAAAGAAACACCGCGTGATCTGTGAGGGGGTAGGTAAGGTAGTCTGTCGAGGGGTAGCCTGTGGCTCAGTTTTTTTGGTGCACAACGAAAGCGATCTAAAAAAAATTCCCGAGCGGGGAGTCCTGGTGAGCACGAATCCCCATCCCTGGGGGGTGCAGAGCCAGATCTTCCAAAAAGCAGTAGCAATGCTTACTGATGAAAAAAAACCAACCGGTCCCATGGTTTCTCTCGCTCGGCATTTCCGTATTCCCTTCCTAACCGGATTAGGAGATGTGACGAAACATCTTTCCCCCGGGACTTTGGTCACTGTGGATGCAGACGAAAATGTAGTTTATGAAGGAAGGGTTGAGGAACTGGTGAACTACCATTTAGTAGAAGGGTTGGGATATGAAGATGAACCAGAATATCAACTATTTCAAACAATCCAAGATAAGATAGCTCCCCTGATTCTGGCAAACGTTGCCCAGCCCGAATGTACTATTAACGATTGTCAAACCCTCCACGATCTAATCCATCTTGCCCATGCAAATGCAGTAAAATCCCTCTTAGATGAAGATTCTTCCCGAAAAGAGCTTACCTGGATGAGCAAGCGACTGGGGATAAACCCTAATCTGATTTTTCAGTTCATTGATCTCGGAGAGGGCTTAAAATCAGAAAAACTCTCGAAATCAGTAATTGACCTCAAGGATATTCAGTCTCGGCCGATGATTGCCCTGGGGGAATCATTTTGTGCTCATGGGTTCCGGGGTGATCCCATCTCCCGAAAAAGAATGGTAGCCGACTCCTTTCCTATTACTGATGATGAGCTCTCGAACAGAAGAAACGTTGCGGTCGTATCCAGAGAATACGTGAACCTCATCATGGAGCAGGGAGGAGAACCGGATATGGTTGACGCTTACCTCTGCGAAGAAGCTGAGTTAAATTATATTTTCTGCCGGTTCTCTAAGGTAAGCGATGAGGACTACTCTTGTTTCTTGGCTTATAAGGTCATGCAGGGGCTCGACTTTGAGGTACAAGAAACGTCAAAATCCCTCCATGCCTGGATATCCCGACTATCACCCCAGGACACCGAAGAACGTTTAAGAATAATTGGACATCTTATAATTTTTATCCGCATTTCAGCGGAGAGGGGATATGGCGACAGGTCGCCTGAAGAGGTAACGAAACTTTTCTTTCAGAGATGTAATTTAGGTAATGCTATTTAACAAGTCCTCTTTAAAGGAGATATAACGATGCAAAGAAGCCCCCAAATATTAATCCTTGACGATGAACCTATTGTGGGTAAACGACTTAAGCCTGCCTTGGAAAAATTCGGCTGTGAGGTAGAAGTATTCGAAGATGGGAGAAAAGCACTGGAACGATTCAATGAAAAACATTTTGACATCGTAGTGACTGATGTGCGAATGGACGAGATTGATGGACTGCAGGTGCTGGAACAGATCAAGGCTAAATCAGCGGAGACTAAAGTGATTATTATCACCGGATATGCTACCATCGAAGTGGCAAGAGAAGCTTTGATCAAAGGTGCCTTTGATTTTATTGCTAAACCTTTTAAACCAAATGACCTGAGAATGATCATTGAGCGAGCCGCAAAGTCGTTGGGATATAAAGATCTCAGTCTCAAGGGCTAAGGAAGAGCGGTAAGTAAGGATGAGTCGTAACCTGAGCTGGTTCAAGCAAAGAAAGAAACGGTCTCTATCATCGGCCGACGCGCTTCGATTCCGATACAAAGGGTTTCGCGATTTGCTTGCCAAAAATAGTGAAATGCTCGAAAAGATGGCAGACCTGGAAGCCGACCTGAGCACTGGGGCCCCTGAAGAATACCGAATTCGCCAACCGGTTATTCAGCTCCTTTCAGGTGCGCTCCTTCTTGCCGAAGACCTGAATATCCTCACTGGAGACCAGTTTCGCCCTCTTTATAATGCATACCAGGACATCGAAAACGACGTGCTGATTCACTTTCGATCTATTGCATTGCGCCCTTCCCAACCGCTTATCATTCCTACTAACGAAGTTAACATCAAAAAGACGGATGAGGTTGGAGGTAAGGCAGCGAACCTCGGTGAACTCTGTGGAGTTATAAGTGAAGCTATTCCTCGGGGTTTTGTGATCACCACCGCGGCCTATCGCCTTTTTCTGGCGCGGAATAATCTCCATGGGAGGATTCGGGCTTTATTAAAAAACCTCGATGCTATCGCCGATCGAGAGCTATTCAAGGAACGCACCGCTGAAATCCGGGCGTTGATTGAGTCGGCGCTGGTTCCTTCTGAAATTGAAGAAGCAATTAATCAGGGGGTTTCTCTTTTCTCACCTCCTCACCCTTGGAAATGGGCGGTCCGTTCAAGTGGAGTAGGGGAAGACGGTAGCTTCACTTTCGCCGGTCAATTTGAAAGCCTGCTCAATGTGGAAAAGGAGAACGTACTTTCTGCCTATCAAAAGGTGGTTGCCAGTTGCTATTCCAACCGGGCGGTCATCTATAGAATCATGAGGGGGTATTCAGAGGTTGGGACTCCGATGGCAGTGTTATTCTTGCCTATGATCAATGCAAGTCGTGCGGGAGTTCTCTATACCCGAGACCCTCAGGATGGTTCTGCCGACCGCATGCTGATAAATGCCGTCCGGGGACTGGGAGAAGGATTGGTGAGAGGAGAGGCGGAAGCTGATTTCTTTGTGGTGAGCCGCAGTGGTAAGGTTTTGGAAGAACGGATCACTGAAAAATCTGATTATCCAAAAGATAAAGAAGAAAAGGCTCCTACATTAACTCCCGAACAAATTGAAGCCTTAGCCAATTATGGACTTAGGATCGAGAAATACTTCGGTGTCCCTCAGGATATAGAGTGGGTAATTGACTACGAAGATAAAGTCTCCATAGTGCAATCACGACAACTGCGCGTGGAAAATCGAGTACCCCTAACCCTTCATTCGCCCGTTGATTCCCTTCCCCTCATTTCCGGTGGTACAACGATAGTTCCCGGGAGAATCGTAGGCCCGGCGCACGTTGTTCACTCCCTCCGTGAACTCGACTATGTCCCGGAGGGGGTTCTGCTGGTGGTGCGCCAGGCTACTCCGGATTTAAGTACGGTACTCCCCTTTCTCTCCGGACTTATAGCTGAATATGGAAACCCTGCCGGTCACGCTGCTACGTTGGTTCGCGAGTTCAATATCCCTTGCATTTTCGGGATGAAAGGGGCCACCGAAAAGATTGAAGAGGGGAAAACGATTGGTATTGACGCCACTTACCGAAAGGTGTTTTTGGGTAATCCCTGGCCGGAGATGCAAAGTAGAGTTCAAAAACGTGAACTCGAATCACGTTCTGAAAGCCATTTAAGTTTACTTCACGAGCGGATTATAAAGCTCAATCTGACTGATCCCATGTCTGCTAACTTCAGAGCTAAAAAATGCTGGTCCATACATGATATTGTTAGATTTACTCATGAAAAAGCGGTGGCTGCAATGTTTAGTCTCGGTGATAAAGAGGCAAGGCGGATGCGTTACAATGCGAAGCAGCTTTTATCAGCCATACCGCTGAACTTTTACATTTTGGATATAGGGGGATCTCTGAAAGAAGAGTATGCCGAAAAAAATGAAGTACCACCCCAGGAGGTTAATTCTATTCCTTTCCAGGCCTTATGGCGTGGTATCGTTCATCCCCACGTGAGTTGGTCTGGGAGAACCACTGTGAGCATTTCCGGATTTCTCTCGGTTATGTCCGCCTCGATGAATGATCCTCGTGCTTCCATACGCCGTCTTGGAGAATACAATTACATAATTGTTGCTCCTGATTATATCAACCTCAACGCACGCTTAGCGTATCATTTTACCATGATTGATGCCTTGGTAAGCGATACTCCCGAATATAATTATGTAAATTTTCGTTTCCGGGGCGGAGGAGCCCAGGCTGATCGCCGTAACCTCAGGGCCCGGTTTTTGGCCGAAGTATTACTGAGATCAAATTTTCGGGTAGATCGTCGCGGTGACCTGGTCACCGCCTGGATGAGGCGTTATACCCGCAAAGCATCCGAAGACGGTCTTACCCTTCTGGCCAAGCTTATGGGCTGTGCACGCCAACTGGATATGTTAATGAATAATGAACAAGCCATGCATCATTTTATCAATCGCTTCCTTGAGGGTGACTATCAGGCCTTCGCTTGAGAGAAAATAGAATAGATATGGCAACAAAAGTTACTGATTTCAATGACCATAAAAGCTTTTTTACTCCAGGTGCCCGGGAAGATGCGGTCCATGATTTGTCTCAAGACGAGTTCCAAGAGATGGATCGAGTAGAAATCGAAGCCCAAAGGGCGCTTCTGGAGCGACCGAGCTTTAGCATCCGGGCACGACTCAGTCTTGGGTTTTTTATGTTTTTCATTCTTAGCTTCGGTGTCACCGTGGCTGCTTTAATTATTATCTCGCGGATCGAAAGCAAGTTGAAATTCATGGAAGCCACCAGTACGTATACTTTCGAGATTCAGCAAGCCCGGCGCTTTGAAAAAAACTTTTTCCTTTACGGGACCAACCTGACCGACGCTCTGGATCATGTCCACCAAGCCCAGCAGATTCTTTCTGCAAATGCTGCGGGGATAGAATCCGTTGTGGGGAGAAAAAATTTTGAGACCATGGTCGCTCACGTTGAGCGTTACGAGGAACTCTTGGCCCGCCTCCCCTCCCAGCAAAAATCAACGACCAAACATGAGACCCAGCCAGACTTTAAAGCCATTGAAGCTGAACTGCGAACCCACGGTGGAGAAATGGTGTCGGTTGCCCAGAAACTGGTAGACAAAGAACGTCAGAGTGTAGACCGAATGCTTTTAATGTCCAAACGGGTACCGTTAGTCTTCCTCATCTTTCTTTTCCTCCTTATCATCTACATGGTCAATTTCTTGGTCCGCCAGATGTTGGGTCCCTTGACCAGGATGATGAATGCTACCCAACGGATCGCTGCCGGAGACTTCACACCCCTCAGACCTGCCCGGCGATACCGGGATGAATTTACCAACCTGGCCATGGCTCTTAACCGAATGATCCATGAAATCCAGCACCGACAGGAGATTCTCATCCAGTCCCATAAGCTTCAGGCGGTTGGAACCCTCACGGCAGGAGTGGCTCACGAGCTGAATAATCCGATCAATAACATCATGCTTACTGCTGACATGCTTTTAGAAGATTACAATGGTCTTGCTGATGAGGAACGCTTAGAAATGATAAGGGACCTCGTAGACCAGGCGGAACGTTCTAAGCGCATTGTGAGTAACCTGCTGGATTTCGCCGGGGAGAGCGAAATCAAAAGCGAACAACTTAACATCGAAAAATTGATAAGAGAAACTGTTCAACTGGCAAGTAACCAGATTAAACTTTCCAAGGTAAAATTAGAGATTGATGTGCCACCAAATCTCCCTCCTCTCCATGGTGACCGACAGCAGTTGAGCCAGGTATTTCTCAATCTTATCCTGAATGCGTTGGACGCAATGCCTCAGGGCGGTCGGCTGGATATAGCAGCCAGAAATTCAAAAGAAAGGAACTTTATTGAGGTGCATGTGTCCGATAGCGGAGTGGGTATCCAGGCGCATATCCTTCCCTCGATCTTTGATCCATTTTTTACCCACAAAGCTACTGGGAAAAAGGGTACTGGACTGGGATTATCAGTCTCTTTGGGGATTGTCAGAAAGCATGGTGGTAATATCAGTGTCACCAGCAAGGCGGGTGAGGGAACTACCTTTTTAGTTCTCCTACCCACCATCCAAATCCCTGCGGTCATCCCCTCCGGAGAAAATATACTCTAATTTTTCCCGTCTAACAGCTATCTCCTTCCGACGAGTATCATCTACCTGTAAATCCTTATTACCTTGACATTATTCCCCTTCTCAAATAAATATGGATATGCTTGATGATTTTCCCTTTCCACAATAAGAATAAACGAAAAATAGGTCCAGGGTGTTTCAATAGTTTTTTTGACCTATAAATTTTTAAAGAACACCAGTAGAGAATAAAATAGTGAAGTGACTAATGAACTTCTGGCGGAAACTTTTTGGAAAAAAAGAAGATTCAATTACTGCGACAAAGGAAAATGAGAAGATAGAGCCGTTTAAAAAGAGATACCAGTTCTTCCAGGAATTACTTGCAAGTAACAATATGGTTCTCGAAGTGATGGCAGACATGGAGGAAAAGCTGTCAGGAGAATTTCTTTTCGATCGGCATTATATGAACCGGAATATTGCCACCATTGCCAATGGTGTTAAGAACATTATTGACAACCTGAATAAGATCACCAACAACAAGTATTTCGCTCTTCACGAACGGTTCAATTATGTCAATTCAAAGATAGGGAATGTGCTCACCAGAAGGGGTGAGATTCCGGTTAGCAGCTACACCATATTTTTTGACAAAATAACGAAGGAAATGACCGACAAGGTAGGAGGAAAAAATTCCAACCTTGGAGAAATAAGAAATCAGCTCCATATTCCTACACCTGAGGGTTTTGGTATAAGCACCTTTGCCTTTAGGCGATTCATGGAACACAACGGATTTCTTGAGAAGATTAACGAAAGGCTATCAGTACTATCAGTGGACAATATAGAGGTTTTGGATAATGCCAGCAAGGAAATTCAGGATTTAATCATAAAGGCTGAGGTTCCACCTGACCTGGAAAAGGAGATCGTAGATGTCTATGCAAAGCTTTGCGAGCACTATGGGCGCACGGTTTGGGTCGCAGTGAGGAGCAGTGCCATCCAGGAGGATGGTGAATTCAGTTTTGCAGGACAACACGCCACCTTTCTTAACGTGCCTTACAATTTAATCCTTCAGCGGTATAAAGAGGTCATCGCCAGCCTGTTTACTCCCAATGCTATATTTTATTACAAGGCAAAAGGTTTTCATGAATCTGACATGGTTATGGCTGTGGGTATTCTGGGGATGGTTGATGCTCGGGCAGGAGGGGTCATATACTCGAAAGACCCTAATAATCCCCAGAATGATACTCTTATAATCAATGCGGCCCGTGGTCTGGGAAAAGGCTTAGTTGATGGGGTAGTAAGTCCGGAAACCTATACCCTATCAAAATATCCTAACTTAGGCATAATCGAAAGAAAGACATCAACCCAAACTACTATGCTTCTCTGCAAACCGGATGGAGAATTGGAAGAAGTTGGTTTATCTCATGATATGAAAGGAAAGCCCTGCCTGACTGATGATCAAATTAAGATTCTCGCAGAGTATGCCGTTGCTATTGAGCATCACTATCAATGCCCCCAGGATATTGAGTGGGCAATTGATACCGATGAAAGACCTTATATATTACAAACCAGGCCTTTGAAGGTTGTAGCAAAAGAGGAAATAAAGCCCCTTCCTACTCGTATTGGTGGTTACAAAATCTTGCTCGATAAGGGGGTTATTGCCTGTAAAGGAGTGGGCTTTGGTAAGGCGTATGTTATAAGAACTGAGGAAGATTTAAAGGATTTCCCCGAAGGTGCGGTTTTGATATCAAAACATACCCATACAAAGCTGGTTACGGTTATGAACAGGGCCAGTGCAATGGTTACCGATGTTGGGGGAGGTGCAGCTCATATGGCGTCGTTAGCCCGAGAATTTGGAGTGCCGGCTATTCTTGGTACCGAGGTCGCTACCGAGGTTATTAAAAATGGCCAGGAAATAACCGTAGATGCAATCAACTGCAATGTCTATGAAGGTCGGATAAATGAGCTCATCGAATTTTCAGAAAAAAGAAAAACACCCCTTAAGAATACTCAGCTTTTTAAAACTTTGGGGAAGGTTTTGAAATGTGTTGTTCCTCTGAATTTAGTTGATCCGGAAGATGAAAAATTCAAACCCGAATTTTGTGAGACTTTTCATGATATCACCCGATTTTGTCACGAAACCGGGATGCAGGAAATGTTTAAGATTACCGAAACACCTTTTAAAGAACTGGGGAAGGCCGTGAGACTGGTGGCTGGGATTCCCCTGGGTACCTATCTTTTCGATTTAGGAGGGGGAATAGAAGGTCATCCGAAGTACCTTTACCCTGAGCACATCAGCTCTGTCCCCTTCCGGGCCTTCTTGAATGGTTTAATCTCGATGAAATGGCCCGAGCCACCGCCAGTTGACCTGGGTGGTTTTATGGGTATGATCGCCCATACGTTAACAATATCAGAGGAAGAAATTTACCAGACTGGTGAAAATAGTTTTTCATTTATCTCCGGGGAATACATGAATTTCTCCATCAGACTCGGTTATCACTTTTCTGCAGTGGAGGCATACGCCGGAGAAAACATAAACGACAACTTTATAAGGTTCTTCTTTAAAGGCGGGGGAGCTGTCTTAGAAAGAAGACTGAGAAGGATAAGGTTAATAACCGAAATTCTCAAAAGGTTAGACTTTGGGACTATCAAAGTCTTTGAAGATGTGATAGATGCCGCCCTTATGAAATATAAGCAGTCTGATATCGAAAAAAGGTTAAAGATAATGGGAAGGCTTACCGCCTATACTAAACAACAGGATATGGCCATGTATAATGATTCGGTTGCTGATTTTTATATCGAGGAATTTTTTAAACAACATTTTTCTGATTAGCTATACGAGTGTCATTCCCTCCTATTCTTCCTTTCTGGTTCCTGCCTTCTTTGTGGTAAGCCCTATTCCTTCAACCAAATAAAGGAGAGCAAAACCCCACCAAAGAGTATAGAGCACATAAAATGCGAGGAGCCCTGCCAAGGTGCCGGCCCTCTCGGAAACCTTTACCGGCTCTATCTGGTAGAAATTGTATCCTGGCTCAACTACTTTTTTGTTTACATCTGATACTATTTTTGCATTTTCGAACACCTTACCTGCCTGAAAAGCCTTGTTCATTTTATCAAGTGCCTGCCACCAGTCTTTCATAACCATCTTCTCATCGTATCCATAAGCGGTTTTTATCTTCTCTCCCTGGTTGTGATACATAAAGTCAGAATCTTTTATAACGGTAGCAAGAATTTTGCCCAGACTTCCATCTACCTTCAAGGTGCCTTCCTGTTGGTCCACTTTCACACCTGATACCATCAATAGTTTGGCTGCCCTTTGGGCATCTTCTATTCCGTCATATTTGATGGTGACGTTGAATTGTTTATCAGTAAATTTTTCACAATGTTTTGCCATCTCAGGAGTGAAATAGGAAGAACCCTTAGAAAGTTTATTAAAAATGTCATCAGCGTATTGAAGGCCATTTTTACCACCGAATAACGGAGAGATGATAATCAAAAACAACCCAAAAAAGCTGAGAGCTAATACTACACCAATTGAAAAATATCTTTTATTCTTAATTAACATTTTTTATTCTCCTCTGAACGTCTTTATATTTCTGACAAAAGCACTTAATACCCATAGAACAAAGGCACCGATGATAATCCAGAAGATATAGTTCCCTGCCATTCCAATTGCATTTACCAGAGACTTAGGAAGATGGATGATCCCAATTTCATTAAATTGTTTTGGAAGGGCTGATACTCTATTTATAAATCCTGCAAGGATGGTAGTTACCCAGAATCCTCTTATGGTAACACCTTTTACCACCTTGGTGGTAAGTGCCCCAATCTGGATTCCAAAAAGAGACCCAAGCAGCATACCCATTGCTAATGTGTAAAAGACGAAACCATAAATAGCATACTGTACTATTCCTGCATATCCAGCAGTAAAAACGATCTGAAAGATATCGGTGCCGACAGTGGTAAAGGTAGAGATACCGAATACATACACAAACATAGGAAAGGTGATAAATCCTCCCCCCACTCCCATAAGAGAGGCAGTAAGCCCTACAAGAAAACCTCCTGCAGCAAGGATTACTCCAGAAATTTTTTTGCCTCCGGGAACCATATCTTCATCAAACCTGACCATGGGCGGAATATTGAGGGATTGTAATTTAAAAGCAAGCTTCACTTCCGCTGGCGTGGGTGGGCGTGCTTCTAAAGGAATTCGAAATTGCTTACGCTTCTTTAAGAAATCGGACACACCATACCAACTGAGAAGGCCGAGTATTAGAGCATAAATTATACTAAGAAATGCATCACTCAGGATCGGGTCTTTAGCATAAACAACTTTTTGCAGATACCCTCCCAGGGTAGAACCTCCGATTGAGCCAACCAAAAACGCTATTGCTAACTTTACACTAACGTTGCCAAGCCTGCCGTGGAGCACTGACCCCATGATAGCCTTAGCAAAGATGTGAAATAGATCAGTCCCAACCGCAAGAATACCTTTAACACCTGCTGCCATAAGCGCGGGGGTAATGATAAAGCCTCCACCCGCACCGATGCAACCGGTGATAAGACCAGCACAAAACCCAATTAAAATTGAAAGCAAAAATATGTTAGTGGCATAATAGGCAGGAGCATAAGCAGTTTTACTTCCCAATATGTCGGAGGCGTCAACCACCACGGCAGCAAGTATGGACGCAACTGCAGCAAGTCCCATCAGGATCAGGAGTTTTTTCCTTTTCTCCAGGATGTTCATAGAGACCTCATAGTCCCACTTCCCGTAGGCTATGTTTGCCGCCTCCATAAATTCAAAAATTTTTCTTGGAAAACTCATTCAAGCACCTCCTCTTTTTAAGATAACTATCGTAAAAATTTTTCCTATATGTAAAAAATTTTTACACCGATTCTCGCCCCTATAATCAAATCTTGGATAGTTAGCAATTCGGAGCAACAAAGACTACACATTTTTACACTCAAATAAAAAGAAATTTACAAGCAAAAAATGTACCGAGGAAAAGAGAACATGGGGTTCTAATTTGCCATCTTATATCCTAAATATATTCCCTTTTCAAGGCATTTTTGGCACCAGTATGGTCAAGTCTTATGGCGGTCACAATTCAAGAAAATCCTGTTGGTAATAAAACTCCCGTTTTACTGTAACTAGCTATATTTCATTGACATTACTTCCCTTCTCGAATAAGAATAGAATTGATGACTAAAATGTTACTTTCTGGCTAATAAATTCGAAGAGGTAAAAAATGAAGGAAGAGAAGAAAGTGAAGGAGCTGGTTACCTCCCTGTCAGATTTCCCCCATCTTCCCTATTGGGCTACATTAAAAGAAGCCCT
>JAZDOO010000242.1:0-5231 GCA_043798555.1 Pseudomonadota bacterium
TTTAATGCGAGGTAAGCATGATTGCCACGATTACCAGCAAGGGTCAGGTCACCCTACCGTCCGAAATCCGAAAGCGATTAAGGTTGGGACCGGTTAGCAAGTTGGAATTCATCATTACAGATGATGAACGGCTGGAAGCCATACCTGTCGTGGAACCCCTGGCCAGCCTCAATGGGAAATAGCGTCCGTTAATGCCGGCCGGACTGGCGATGCATAATGTGAGACCTTTACAGATTAGCGTTTGCTCTCCTGGCTGAAGGCCCGCTACGAGCAGGAAAATGTTAGCGAACTTGTCAAAAAAGTTTAGACTGAATCAGTTAAAAAACCCCAGATCATATGATCCGGGGTTTTTTATTCGGATCCGTTCTTAAACCAAATCTTCAAAAAGATAGAGTTCTAAGCCGGAATCGATATAGGCAAGAAATGTTGCATTTTAGGGGCCACCGGAAATCGATGATGGCGAAATGATATCATGCAGGCTGAAGCATACGAATGATATTCCTGGACCAAAATGGAAAAATGATGGCGGGAACATAGCCGCTATGGTGCAATTTCTGACAACTGAAGAATACATCCAGTATGTGCGCCACGAGCGCACTGTTTATAAAGTGTGCGTAACTGCACAAGAGATGAGGGTAGGCCCCTCGGAACCGGCTTGCAGAAGCAGGTTCCAAACCCCCTTAAGCTGCGCTGGTAAAGAGCCAGGGTAGTGAGCGTTAAGGAGAGACGTCCCGGCGTTGGATCGGGGCAGGTAGGTATCAGGAAGATGAGCGTAAGCGAACCACCGATGAGGTGTCGAAATGTATTTGGGTGGTGTCAAAACCAGGGTGCATACTGGGCTCTGGGACAAGCGCAGAGGAAACCTGCTTACTGTCTGCGCGGCACCCGGCATAGAGGTGGCATGATCCTGATATAGGCTCTTGTGCGGAACGTGGGAACCTGTCGTCTCGATGACAAGGGAGAAATTCAAGTGGAGGCCCCACGAGAATGAGAGTACCGATGCGGAGCGCAGGGACGGATCACCCCGAAGTAGCGATGAAGTCTCCGTAATGGAGATGGAGCGAAGGGGGTGAATCATCCAGCTTGAATTGAAGATCAACCAGTTGATGGGAGGAATCTTTGAAGAGAGCAAAGCCGTATGAGATTTCCAAGAAGGTTGTGTGGGAGGCGTGGAAGCAGGTAAAAGCGAACCATGGGGCAGCTGGTGTAGATGAGGAATCGGTTTCAGATTTTGAAAAGAATGTAAAGGATAACCTTTACAAGATTTGGAACCGAATGTCCTCAGGGAGCTACTTTCCTCCGCCTGTCAGAACGGTAGAGATACCGAAGAAAAGTGGGGGTGAAAGATTGTTGGGGATTCCCACGGTTACTGACAGAGTTGCGCAGGTGGTAGCCAAGATGTACCTTGAGCCTGTCCTGGAACCGAACTTTCATCAGGATTCCTATGGGTACAGACCTGGGAAGTCAGCGATTCAAGCGGTTGAAGTCACACGGAGACGTTGCTGGAAGTATGACTGGGTGCTTGAGTTTGACATCAAGGGGTTATTTGACAATATCAATCACGACCTTTTGATGCGGGCGGTAAGAAAACACACGGACTGTAAATGGATGCTTTTATACATCGAGAGATGGTTGAAGGCCCCATTTCAGGGAGAGGATGGGATATTGGTAGAGAGGACAAAAGGGACTCCTCAGGGAGGGGTTATTAGTCCCCTGCTTGCCAATCTTTTCCTTCACTATGTGTTTGACAAATGGATGGAACGGAACTATCCACAGGTTCCATTTTGCCGTTATGCTGATGATGGGGTTGTGCACTGTCGGACCGAAGCCGAAGCTTGGCTGATGAAAGAGGTGATTGAGAGCAGGTTTAAAGAGTGCAATCTTGAGCTTCATCGGGAGAAGACGAGAATCATTTATTGTAAAGATGAGGATCGTCGGAAAGAGTACTCTCAGACGAGCTTTGATTTTCTGGGGTTCACGTTTCGGCCAAGGAGGTCAAAGAATCGGTGGGGGAAACCTTTCATCAACTTTTCTCCAGCAGTGAGTAATGAAGCGGGGAAAGCGATGAGGCAAGAGGCTCGTCGATGGAGGCTACATCTGCGGAGCGACAAATCGTTGGAGGATTTGTCGAGGATGTTCAGTCCCATAGTTCGGGGCTGGATAAATTACTATGGAAGTTTTTACAAATCTGCGCTCTACCCAACCTTGCGCCATCTGAACAGGACCTTGGTCAGGTGGGCAGAGAGGAAATTTAAAAGGTTGAGGCGTCATCAGCGGCGTGCGGAATATTGGCTAGGAAGGATTGCCCAGAGGCAACCCTGGCTATTTCCACACTGGCGGATGGGCATCAGACCGGCGGCTGGATGATGGGAGCCCGGTGAGCTGAGAGGTTCACGCCGGGTTCTGAGAGGACGCAGAGGGGAGGTTCCTCTGCGTTACTCACCTTGTGGTCCTATGTCAGGGTCAGACGGAGAGGGTGCTGAAGGGAATCAAAACAGTCCTGAGGGGTTTGGAGCTAAGTCTCAACGAGGAAAAGACGAGAATCGTAGATGCAAGGAAGGAGAGATTTAACTTCCTTGGGTATAGGATTGAGGTGGTGAGAAATCCCAAAACGGGAAAGACATTTCCCTTAATTAAACCTTCGAAGGAAGCCCTGGCGGAGATCAAAGCGGAGATAAAAGCTCTCACTTGTAGGAAAACTCTTTGTTTACCCAAAGAGGTAGTCATCAAGAAGCTTAACGAGACGGTGAGAGGATGGGTGGGTTACTTTTACTATGGGAATTGTAGCCGAGACTTGTCCAGTCTCAAAGGTTTCCTTGATGAAAGAGTGCGGACATACCTGAGACGGAAACATGCGAAGAAAAGCAGAGGTTATAAAGAGTATCCTTACCAATACCTTTATGGAACTCTTGGACTCTACAAGATACCAACTACTGCTCCATGGACTCAAACTGCGAAAGCCGTTGGAAGAAGATGATCGGAAAGTCCCGCCTTAGCGGGAGAAAACTGAATGTACGGTTTGACGAGGGGGAGCTGGAGATAGAGCCTTCAGCTACTACGCCAGCTCTCTACTCTAACCTCGGGCTTTCAAAAATTCGACCCCATGGCCGTTCTTCAGTTTCTCAAATTTCTTTATTAAGACAAGCAGAAAACCCCGTTCTGTGAACGGGGATGAATGCCGGTGTTGCATTGGAATTTGAAAGTTGCCGGGTTTCCGTGGGGCCGTAAAGCCCCGCCTTGTAGGCGGGGATAGGTCTCACGGGGCAACTTTCTTTACTGAATTGGAATGCGTGATTTCTAATGCTAATCATCAACGTTTAAAATACTTATGAGTATTGACTTGTAGGTGTAAGCATTAAATTGGCCTTAGGGGCGGCAGGATTTGGGGAAAATGAGGACTTCAGGAAGAAGTCCTCATTTTTCAATTCCATGCAGTAAGCCAACATTGCAGCTCGTAATTCACAATGTGATTGTAGAAGGCAAAACGGAAAAAAATATAGACAGGGCTATTTCTAATCCCGCCTTTGATTATCTACTCTAACCAATATATTAGCACCCTTTCCATTATGGATTTACAGTAGGGCATATCGTGGCTCCGCTTGAAGTTCATATTATCCGTCCCTGGATAACCAGGCCGATCGGGTTTTGCTTGACAAATTCAAGGTCTTTGATATGATTGCTTCGGCAAAAAAAGAAAAAGTTTTATTTTTTACAAATTTCTATTGAAAACCTAAGATTTGTGAAAATTCAGGATCTGATATTTAAGATGCTTACACAGGTGACTCCTATGTTACTGAAGAATTACTTAATTGTTCCTGCTGTCAATTATGGAATGGTCCCTTATATGGAGATTATTGCGATAAGGGGGCCCTTGAGAAATAAACTCTACGGAGAAGGAATGAGGAGAAGAATTTATTTTTCAAAGGATGCCCTAAGAAAACTGGGAATCATCCCTTCAAATTTATACTCCTTCATTCCACTGCCGTTACTTTCTCCTGTCGAGGTTTCAGAACTCAACAAGGCAGCCCAAGAATACCAAGAAAAATATGGTGCTGCATCTTTAAAAAAGGCAGGCAGGGAACAGGGAAGATTTTTTTTAAGGAAAGGGTTGATAAGAGGTATAACCCCGGAGGATCCCCTCAGAGCGCATAGGTTTTTGATGAATTGTTTTTCTCTTTCTATTGGTGCTAAAGATTATATGGAAAGTTTTGAGATAGGGAAATATACCCAATATGGTTATCTTGAACGTCATTTTCCATTTGGGCTGGCTGATGGGAAGATTCTTCCAGGGGAAACATATTTCTGGACTTTTATTCAAGGGATTGTGAGCACTGACCTTTGTCATAATAAACAAATGCGTGCTGAAGTTACAAGAAAAAACAAAATGGTGCATATTCTCTCTAAAAGTGTAGATGAGTGGGGGGACTATCTTTTACATAATATTGATAAGCTGTTTTAATTCCTGTAAGAAAATAATAGAGTCACACTTCATCTATTATGGATCATAGTTTCCCTTCACGGCCGGTGTGCTTGGCGTTATCCTCTCTTTCAACCCATAATCACCAACTTCCAATAAGGTTTAAACCTCACCCCTTGTAGGTGAAACAGGTAACCAATATTTAGTCCAAGTCACTTCTCATTTTGTTTGTGACTGGTCTTGACCGATAATAAAGGCGATCAAACTAACCTTTTGTTTTCACAAGGATTCTTACTCAACTCTCCGAGATCCCGCAGCAAACGACGGCGAGAAAGACCTTACTTCTCATAACAGCCCTTTACTCCACGATTTTGCCTCGCGAGAAGATGGATGTTCTCGCTAACTACCAGGAGAAAGCTCTACTCTACTATCATGGCAAATAGGCCAATAAGCTCGTGCATAGGACAAGGCATACCGAGGATTGTTGATTGAAATCTGCATCCTATCAGACTCCAAGCTTGGACTCAAAACCGGATGGGTCTTTGAAGAAGGATGGCTTGTTCTGAGGCTTTCATCCCGAAACATGCACCTTGACAATCCTATCGCAATGGTGAAGATTACTCTTGTAAATCGTCATCAATCTGCTAAATAGTTTATGTTACTCTGACGGAATCCCTCTCCGATGGACGGAGAGCTACAGGAGGTCATCATGCCGAGAAAAGGATCGAAGCACCCATACAAGCCAAAGAGAGAATACAAATATAGTCTTAAGGACATTGCCGAACTTGCTGGAACGACGAGAAATGCTTTGAAC
>JAZDOO010000260.1:0-18029 GCA_043798555.1 Pseudomonadota bacterium
TCCTCGAAGAATTGCTTCAATGGGATCAGGCTGTAGTGGGCTTGGACAACTTGTCTACTGGATACCGATATAACCTTGAAGATGTCAAAAAAGAAGTAGGTCATAAAAAATGGTCTCGCTTTACCTTTTACGAAGGGGATATAAGAAACCTAACAGATTGCCGAAAAGCTTGCGAAGAGGTTGACTATGTGCTTCATCAGGCAGCTTTGGCGAGTGTGCCAAGGTCGATCGAAGACCCGATCGCAACCAGTCAATCAAACATCGATGGGTTTTTGAATATGATCGTTGCGGCAAGGGATGCAGGGATGAAAAGATTCGTCTATGCAGGCTCCTCTGCTACCTATGGAGACCACCCAGAGTTGCCAAAGAGGGAGGATAAAATGGGTCACCCCCTTTCACCTTACGCTGTGACAAAATATGTGAATGAACTCTATGCGGATGTCTTTGCGAGGACTTATGGTCTGGAGTGTATTGGGTTGAGATATTTCAATGTCTTTGGAAGACGTCAGGACCCAAATGGTGCTTATGCGGCCGTTATCCCAAGATGGATAGACTCGTTTTTAAACCTTGTGGAGCCAACCATCCATGGAGATGGGGAGACCAGTCGAGATTTTTGTTATATCACCAATGTCGTAGAGGCAAATCTTTTAGCCGCTACAACGGATAATGCAGAAGCTCTCAATAAGGTTTATAACATCGCCTATGGAAGTAGGACCACATTGAATCAGTTATATCAAATCATCAGAGAGGAAGTCAGTCAGTATAAATCCGAGGCTAAGACGATCGAACCCATTTACGGACCTTTCAGGCAAGGAGATATAAGGCACTCCCTGGCAGATATAAGCAGAGCAAAAGAACTATTGGGGTACGATCCGAAATTCGATGTTAAGCAAGGAATGGCCGAATCTATAAAATGGTATGTCAATAAGAGCCGATCCAATTCGCAATTCAAAATTAAAAATTGAATAACGGGTATACTGAGTGAGAGGGAAAAGCAATGAAGATTGGAGTCATCGGAGCAGGTTATGTAGGCTTAGTGACGAGTGCCTGTTTTGCTGAAATCGGGCACCAGGTGATCTGTCACGATAGTGACAAAACAAAGATGGAAATTCTCGAGAAGGGAGAGGTACCCATCTATGAGCCCTATTTGGAGGAGTTGATCCGGAAGAATAGAAAGGCGGATAGACTCTCTTTTGTCAGGGAATTCGAAGATGCAGTAAAACCCTCAGAAGCGGTCTTTATCTGTGTGGGGACCCCACCCCTCGAAAATGGAGATGCGGATCTCTCTGCGGTGGAAATGGTTTCGAGGGAGATTGCAAGAGTTTCTGATTCCTATAAATTGGTTGTTGAAAAGAGTACGGTCCCTGTTCAGACAGGGGATTGGATCCAGAGGACGATCAAGACGTACGGCTCGAAAAAGGCCGAATTCGATGTGGCCTCGAATCCAGAATTTTTAAGAGAGGGTTCAGCCGTCGAAGATTTTTTACACCCTGATCGGATTGTTATAGGCACCCAGAATGGTAGGGCAGAGAAGATCTTGCGAGAGATTTACGCCCCTATCCTTGTAGGACAATTTAATTGTCCGGTCCATCATGATGGCAATTGTTTAGGACGGGGAGAGACTGTACCCCTTATTGTGACCGATATCAATAGTTCTGAACTGATCAAGCATGCCTCCAATTCATTTCTCTCCACAAAAATTTCTTTTATTAATGCCGTAGCAGACATCTGTGAAAAAACCGGTGCTAATATTAAAGATGTGGCTTACGGGATAGGCTTGGATAAGAGGATCGGAAGAAGTTTCCTGGAGGCCGGAATTGGATTTGGTGGCTTCTGTTTTCCTAAGGACCTTCAGTCTTTTATCCGGATAGCAGAAAGATGTGGTTACGATTTTAAGTTATTGAAAGAGGTCGAAAAGATTAACAAAGAAAGATTATCTCTCGTCATTGAGAAGATCAAGAAAGTTCTGTGGATTCTCAAAGGGAAAGCGATAGGGATTTGGGGGCTGTCCTTTAAGCCCAACACCGATGATATTCGATTTGCTCCGTCGTTAGAGATTATCAAACAATTGCTTAAAGAAGGGGCTTTGGTCAAAGCGTATGATCCAAAAGCAATGGAGAAGACAGAGAAGGAATTACCTGAGATCGTTTTCTGCAGTGATCCGTACGAAACAGTGAAAGGGGCGGACGGTTTGGTTCTCTGTACCGAATGGGATGAATTTAAAAACTTAGATTTCAAGAGAGTCATGTCCCTGATGAAGAGGCCCTTCATTTTAGATGGAAGGAATATCTACGATAAAGATAGAATGTTAAGTATGGGGTTTGAGTATTTGGGTATTGGAAGATAAGAGATAGATCTCTTTGAAACTTTCAAGACCCATATCCTTCTTTTGGCTGAGCAGATGAGATTGACCAGGCAGACCCGAATAATGACCAATGAAGATGTGCCCCCAGGTTCCTGACGATAGAATTTTTTTATTTAATATTTTGATTATGATAAAATTTAAATAGAGTAACAGGGAGGTTTTTGAGTATGCTTATTGAGTATATTGAAGAGGCTTTAAGACGGGCCCGATATGAAATGATAGAGGATGAGGAACCCTATTATGGTGAGGTTGAGGAGTTGAAAGGGGTATGGGCTACCGGTAAAACGCTCGAAGAATGTAGAAATAATCTTAAAGAAGTGATTGAAGGTTGGATACTTTTGAGTATAAAAAAAGGTCTTCCAATTCCAGCACTTGGAAATAATGAAATAAGAGAGATACAGGAATCGACTTCCGTTGCCTAAACTTAGACCTGTTTCACATAATGAGCTTGTAAGGGGTCTTAAAACTTTTGGATTTGAAGGGCCCTTGGGTGGGGGTAAACATATTTATATGTTAAAGGGAAATTTAAGGTTGACCATTCCAAATCCTCATAGACAAGAAATAGGCATTGATTTATTAATGAGGATACTTCGCCAGGCAGGGATAACAAAAGAAGAGTGGGTGGAAAAGGGATTATAATGTACATAATGAATACCAAACAAATAAAATCAACGAATTAGACCAAACAAGCCAGATAGACGAAATAGACCAGAAAGGACCAGAATAATGACCAATGAAGATGTGACCCTAGGCCCCCTTTTTGCCGTATCACCGTTCGCCCTGAGCCTGCCTGCGGGCCGAACCACCCTTCGGCGGGCAGGCCTGTCGAAGGGCAAACGGTTGGTTTGGGCAACAGCCCGTAAAGACCTGACCCCCAACACAGATGCCCACAGTACTTAGAGCTGGCCCATATCGGTATTTCTTTTATGCAGGCGATCGAGATGAGCCACTGCACATACACGTTTAACGTGGCGACAAGATTGCAAAAATTTGGCTTGATCCGGTAAGATTGCAAAGCAGTGGCGGATTTAGCAGGGCAGAAATTGGTCATATCTTGAGAATCATCAATCAATATCATCAACAATTAGTGGAGGCATGGAATGAGTATTTTGGTAAATGAAATAGAAGTTCCACATGCTGAGAACGTAACGATAACAGAAGACACATTGAGTGTTGACCTTAGCGATGGTCGAACTATATCGGTTCCTCTGGCATGGTTTCCTCGGCTTTTACACTCTACTCCAGAGGAGAGGAATAATTGGAGATTGATCGGTAAGGGTCACGGTATTCATTGGGAAGATATTGATGAAGATATCAGCATCGAAGGACTTTTAGCGGGTAGACCATCGGGTGAGAGTCAATTCTCCTTTAAAAAATGGCTAGATAAGCGGCCTTCTCGTCTAACAAGGCGCTCTCAGCAGAGGAGAATATAGGATTGTCCCCTTTATCATACCTTCTGACAACTCCCCTCCTTTTATGAGGATGCCTTTAACCTTTCCAGAATAAGCTCTGCTACTTTTTTCCCGGAAAGGAGCATTCCTCCAAAAATGGGACCCATCCGGTAGGAGCCGAAGGCAGCATTGGCAGACATCCCGGCCACAAATACGTTGGGGTATGCTTCCTTGGTATTTTCAAGGGTCATGGTTTCTGCAATCTCGGCATTCATAGACTTTTCCCCCATGATCTTCCCCGTTTCTGTCAATAATGTCCTCCCGCTCTTTTTTTCAATAATACGCAGTACCTCGAGGCCATGGCCCGTAGCTTCTACCACAAATTTTGCTCCAATAGTAAGCGGGTCAACATGCAGCCCCGCTATCCCCACGGCGCTCCAATTTATCACCAGACCGCTCACTTTATCATCAGTGAGTTTCACATCTTCCACACTAATGCAGTTAAAAATTTTTGCCCCCATCTTTACCGTCTTAGAAGTGAGGGTCGAAATCGCTTCAATGGCATCAGCAGTATAATAATTTTCTTGGTACATTTCCGTACTGATTCCGAACTCATCCAGTATTTGTTTGCTCGCTTCCTGCACTACAATTTCATTGAACATCATACCGCCCCCCCACATTCCTCCGCCGATGGAAAGTTTTTTTTCAAAAATGGCAACTTTGGCTTTGTTTTTCGCCAGATAGTAGGCAGCAGTAAGCCCAGCCGGGCCACCTCCGGCAATAGCCACGTCCAACTGAAGGTGAGTAATTAATTTCTTAAAGTAGCGTTCAATAATTGCTTGCGAAATAACAATTTCATCTAACATGGTTTAGCTCCTACAAGGTGTGAATATTCTTTTGGAAAAGAGTAGCAAAAAAACAAACCGTCATTCCTCCGGAAGCAGAAATCTCTATTTTTATCTCTGGATACCCACTTCCGTGGGGATGACAGTTTTAAGAGAAAAATAGAAGATATCCGTCAAAAAGTCAACAGTAAGATGAGGGAGGCCCGCAGGCTAATCCTCAAGATGGGAAACCGAGTGCCGCAAGCGCTTGGCTTCACTGCGACGAAGCTTGGTCTCTAACCGACGTTTCTTGGATGCGAGCGTCGGTTTTGTTTTAACGCGGCGTTTCGGCTTTTCACACGCTTTACGGATAAGCTCAACCAGTCTCTCCAGCGCATCCTGACGGTTTCGTTCCTGAGTACGAAACGTTCGGGCATGAATAATCAGTATGCCGTCCCCAGTAATGCGCCTGCCGGCCAGACGGATCAGCCTTTCGCGAACGTCCTCGGGGAGTGCGGGGGAATTGCGCACATCGAAACGGAGCTGCACCGCAGTGGCAACTTTGTTGACATTTTGCCCGCCTGGCCCGGAAGCTCGGACAAATTCTTCTTTAATTTCACTTTCATCAATGACTATGGTCCGGCTAATCTGAATCACGCTTCTTTTTTACCCCTTTATAATGGTTTACGGAAAGTTAACTTCCGCTTTGACTTTGTCGCCCGGTGATGGAAACACCTTCACGGAAGAACCGTAAACCCTTCTCTTAGGACCGCCTCACGCAAGTTTTGATCAAGACATACCACCTCAAGTCCCCGGGGGATTTCTTCAGCCCATATCAAAGCCGCCGCAAGCTGAAACGCGTCAACGGCCCTCAGGGGATGAACCATCAGAAGCCTTTCCGCGCGCTGCCGGACGATCTCGGTTGGGTAAACCTCTGACCATTCTGCAGACAAGCCGGCCAGAATCGTCCTTGCCTGGCGCTCTGCATCAACCGAAAGTGCGCCTTCCCTCCGTCGCCTTGAAAGGGCGGAGACGCATTCCACGAGAGTCGCCCACCAAACTACAACGTCCTCATCGGAACGGATGAGACCGCGCACCGTCTCCGTTGCGGGTTCTTTCAAAAATAACGGAATAATCGCCGAAGAATCCCAGAATTTCACCTTCCTTCTCCCCTCTCTTCGAGAAGGGCTCTCAGGACAAGTCCTTGTGGATCATCAGGTCTGGGCATCGTCCAGAAATCTTTTGGAAGTCTGCCCGACCCAAGCTTAATTAGTCCCTGTTTTTCCATTTTGACTAATGATTCCCTCACGTCCTTAGAACGCCGGACGGGCACAATTCGGGCAACAGGTTTCCCTCGATCAGTAATCAATACCTCGGCACCTGCTTTGACCTTGTTCAAATATTCGCTTAAGCGGGCTTTTAATTCTGATACGGCTGCGGTTGTCATAGACTTTCTCCTGTATTTTTTATAACCATTGTAGTCATTTTAATCTGACCTGTCAAGGAAACTATCGAGGGATGGATTAAATAACAGAAGGACGTATTTTAAAATTGACACTTTCCGGTAATGCGGTTCGAGGAGACCGGATATGTAAATTTCTTTTCCTTGCCATGAACTTTTTCCTTGACAACCACAATATATTGTGGTTGAATGAAATCACTCTACTAAATAAAGGATAATTTCTGGATAGTTACGTAAGGATTGCGAGGAGCACTATGTCCCACTTAAAGGAAATAAAAACCGAAAAAGCACCCAAACCTGATCGGGAAACCACCGATCTTGCTTTGTTTGTGCGCACTTCCAGTGAAAATGTGCATTCGTGGGATCGCCAGAAAATCGTCGATGCCTTAGTGAGGGAAACGTATGTTGATATTGATACCGCAGAAAAGATAAGTCTGGAAGTGGAAGAAATGATCGTGGGTTCTAAGATCAGGGTAATCACTGCCCCCCTTATTCGTGAGCTGGTGAATGCCAAACTGATTGAAAAAGGCCTTGAGACTCACCGCATGATGCACACCCGGATTGGGATGCCTATTTACGATGTGGACCAGCTTATCCTCCACCCGAACAAAGAAAATGCCAATGTTCCCCATGGGCCCGAGGCCACTAATCTTACCTTAGCCGAAGGGATCAAGAAAGAATATGCCCTTTTGAATGTGTTTTCTCAGGATGTAGCTGATGCTCATCTGCGGGGAGATATTCATCTTCATGATCTGGGTTTTATTGACCGGCCGTACTGTTCCGGTCAATCGCTGGAATACATCAAAAAGTTTGGTCTCAACCTTCCTAATTCCCTCTCGAATGCGAAATCGGCAAAGCATCCCGAGGTACTGTTAGCTCATATGGTCAAATTTGCTGCCGCTCTGCAAGGCCATTTCGCTGGTGCCATCGGCTGGGATGCGGTGAATCTCTTTTTCGCCCCTTATTTAGTGGGGATGAGTGATCGGGAAATACGCCAATTAGCCCAAATGCTTGTTTTTGAATTTTCCCAGCAAGCAGTAGCCCGGGGAGGGCAGGCAATTTTTAGCGATATTAACATTTACTGGGAAGTTCCCCAACACTTTGAAACTGTTCCGGCCATCGGCCCCGGCGGCACTTATACCGGAAAAACCTATGCCGAATATAGTGAAGAAGCCCAGAGATTTGCCTGGGCACTCTTTGATGTTTATAACGAGGGAGATGGGACGGGGCGGCCTTTCTTTTTCCCGAAACCCCTGGTTCACATTACCAACAAATTTTTCCAAACTGAAGGGCACGAAGATTTCCTTAACCATATTTGTGATGTGGCCAGTGAAAAGGGCAATACCTATTTTGTTTTTGACCGGGGAAGTACGGCCAAAATTTCTGAATGCTGCCGTCTTAGTTTTAAACTCGAAGCCGAGGATTTTGCGGATGCCCAGGAACCCTGGAGGATGCGGTATTGTGCCCTCCAGAATGTTACGCTCAACCTTCCTCGCTTAGGGTATAAGAGCAAACGGGATGATACCGTTTTATTTTCCAAGATCTCTGAGTCTATGGAAATGGCAGCACGGGCTCATTTAGAAAAAAAGGCCTTTATAGAAAAGCTGTTGGCCCTAGGGGAAAAAGGACCCTTGGCATTACTCACCATGAACAAAGACGGAAATCCTTATCTGAAAATGCCTCGGGCTTCATTTCTTATCGGGATGCTGGGCTTAAATGAGCTGGTACAGTTCCATACCGGAGCAGAAATCCATGCTTCTAAAGACACTCTCAAGTTTGCCCTCAAGGTGATTGCCCATATGCATCTCATAGCCAAAAAATTATCGCAAAAGCATCAGATGAAATTTGTTTTGGAACAGACTCCGGCAGAAAGCACGGCCTATCGGTTTGCGAAGCTGGATCTGGAACATTTCTATTCTGAAGCCCATCAGGTAGTGAAGGGAAAGATTGACCGCAATGAAGTTTATTATACCAATTCCACGTACTTACCAGTGTCACTGCCCATAAACCCAATCGAAAGAGTGCGGAAAGAGGGACTATTCCATCCTCTCATTGAGGCAGGTGCCCTCACCCACATTTGGTTGGGAGAAAAACGGCCGGAAAAAGCATCCCTGGCTAATTTTGTTTTGAAAACCTTTCGGCGCACCACCAATGATCAAATTGCTTTTTCACCCGAGTTCACCAACTGTAATGACTGCGGGCGGACCGAGAGGGGGTTACGGGAAACGTGTCGTTATTGTGGCTCACAGAGGGTTGAAGGGATAACGCGAATCACCGGCTACTTCACCAAGATTTCCAGTTGGAATAAAGGGAAAATAGGGGAATTACGTGATCGTTATCGCAATCAAGATTACTTTTCCGATGAAGCAGAACCAAAAATTATGGTAGCGTGATTTTTTCTTGATAAAGGAGGATGATATGGGAAGAGTGAAACTTTTTTGGAAGGCCGAATGTCCCCAGTGCGGTAGTGCTAAGAGTGTTGGAAGCCAACTGAAACAGGAGGGGTTACCGGTATACGATTACAACCTTGATACCCCCGACGGCCTTGCTGAGGCATCCTATTATAGCGTTATGTCCACTCCTACCATCATCATTGAAGATGAGGAAGAAAACACCATTGCTTTTTTTTCAGGCAGTGTTCCAACTCCCGGAGAGGTACAAAAAGCGATCGCCAAGTATTACCAGTAAGTTTCCTCCCCTCCCTTAATCGGGTTTCTCCCGACTAAGGGATTTTTCCCCAACCCCTCCTTGCTGCAGAAGGGGATATGCGATACCCCCTTCTGCATTTTCTTTTTATTGATGACTTCCCTTAGAGACTCCATACCGATCAAAGGGTTCGTGGAAACTTCCTTTCTGGATTGGCCGGGGAAAATTGCTTCCGTGATTTTCCTCCCCTCGTGTAACTTTCGCTGCCCGTATTGCCAAAACTCCCGCCTGATTGTGGAACCTCATCTTTTGGAGACCATTCCATTATCCCAGGTACTTAAAAGGCTTGAAGCATTTAAGGACTGGATTGACGGAGTGTGTATTACCGGAGGGGAACCAACCCTGCATAAAACGCTTCCTGAACTTATCCGGGCCTTCAAAGAGAGAAATTTTTTAGTTAAGCTGGATACCAATGGGAGCAACCCACAAATGGTGGAAACCCTTTTACAACAAGAACTCCTTGACTGTATTGCCATGGATGTGAAGGCCCCGCTCACGGAACACTCCTATTCGCGATTGATCGCTGTACCGGTTGACCTGAACAAGATCAGACAATGCATCGAATTGATTCATGAAAGTCCGGTGGAAGGTATATTTCGCATGACCATTGTTCCCGGAATGTTAACCGAGGAGGATGTTTATCGAGTGGCCAACGAATTATTCCCAGCGAAGCATTTTATTCTCCAGCAGTTTAGCCCGGGAAACACCCTGGATCCGAAATTAAAAGAAGTTTCACCCTGGCCGCAGGAAGAATTAGACCGGATTCAGAAGAAGGTAAACCAAATGCTTAAGGGAGGGTGAAAAAAAACTTAGGTCACTACTGCAATAAGGCAAGGGCATCCCTGATTATGGCAGCATGAGCATGGTGAGGGTCTAATTGAAGTACCTTGCGAAGGTGAAAAAGGGCCTGGGGTGCATCATTGAGATTGTAGAGGGAGACGAGTCCCAGCTTAAGGTGAACTTCTACATTGTTAGGCTGAATCCGGAGCGCTTCTTTGAAACTTTTTACTGCCAGTTCAAATTGTTTTTGTTTCACGTAAAGGTTTCCCAGGTGAAAATGGGCATCAAAGTAATCAGGATTGACTGCAAGGGCCTTTTTCAGGGCTTCAATAGCGGCTGCATCGTCCCCCTGTTTATGAAGCATCACGCCTAAGTTATACCAGGCTTCAGCAATGGTGGGGTTGAGGTCAAGGGCCTTTTCAAATTCCTTTTTAGCGGATTGATAATCTCTCTGACTCACATAGAGTTTACCCAGGTTATAGTGAACGAAGCCATTTTGGGGATCCAGTTCCAGAGCCTTATGTAACTCTACCTTCCCTTTTTCTATCTCTCCCCTTTGCATATAGAGTTTTCCTAAGCTGTTTCGGGCTTCAGCGTGATCTGGAAAAATGCGCACCACCTCCTGAAATTCCTTCAGGGCTTCCTCGGGTTTTCCCATTTCACTATAAATAGAACCTAACACATAATGGGATTCCAGATGATTAGGGTTAAGTCTTAGAATAGTATGAAACTGTTCAATGGCCTGGGGATAGGCTTTTCGCTCAAAGTAAAGATTGGCTAAGTTATAACGGGCATCAATAAACGTTGGTTCAAGCTGGATGGCTTTCTCATACCCGAGTCTGGCCTTATCCCTCTCTTCACTAAGGAGATAACAGTTGCCCAGATTATAATAAGACTGGGAAAAGCCAGGTTCATACTCAATCGCTTTGGCAAAGGCAGTAATTGCATTGTGGAGGTCACCGCTGTCCTTATAGGCATTCCCCATATTATAATAGGCTTCAGCAAAATCAGGTTTTATTTTGATCGCTTCCTGGTATTCTTTAAGCGCCTGGTCGGTCTTGCCTTCCACAGTATAAACATTCCCAAGGTTATTGTGCGCTCGATGAGAATTGGAGGCCATCTCAATAGCCTTAATAAACATTTCCTTGGCTTTTTCCATGTCTCCTTTTCGATAATAGGCTGCCCCTAAGCTCGTATAGGATTCATGATCTTTAGGATTTAGTTTTATTGACTTCTCGAATTCGCTTATTGCCCGGTCATACTCCCCTTTGTCAGTGAGGGCACTTCCCAGGTTAAAATGGGTACGAAACGTCTGCGGAGATTTGGCTATCGTGTCTTCCCAGAGGGTTAAGTTATTGTGCCACACTTTGTCCCGTTCGAGGGTGAGAATTGTATAACAGATCAAAATGGATATGGTTAAACCAGTGCCTAACCAGGTGGGAAATGAATGTGGCTTCGTGAGCTTGGAAGGTAACCAGCGGTCCAGAATGAGCGTTATAAAAAGACAAAAGCCTACTGAGGGGATATAAAGACGTTGTTCTGCCAGCGGGCGGCCAGACATAAATATGATATTCATGACCGGCAGAAGGCTGATAAAAAACCAGGCAATCGCAAAACCTTCTCTATGAGGGGGAAGAAAATATTTTAAATAAATAGACAAAGTTAAAACCAAGAGACTAATTGAGAGGAGTAAAGAGGAGTTGAGTAGAAATGAAGGGATATCCATAAGACGTTCAGCATTTAAATTGATAGGTAAAAAAATCAGGCTGAGGTAGGAAGCGAGGGTTTGGATGATAAGGAAGAAATGAATTTTAGGCGGTAACGTTATTTCCTGGGGGTCGGGAGGTAGTCCTTTGTTGATGAAGATAAAACAAAAGCATAGGTAAAAAGCGGCGATACCGAGGAAAGGAAGCAGGCTGGGGAATAAACCCTTGTTTTCCGGGTAAGGGTGAAAATAGAGGAGGTAGAAAAAGAGGATGATGGGCAAGACGATGGCGGTTTCTTTCCCCATGAGGGCGAGAATAAACCCCAGAGCAGAAAGGATAAGCCATAGGGGCTGTTGAGGTGCTCTCTGGGAATTACTGGAAACAGGAATGTACTTTATATAAAAGGAGAACGAGAGAAGGGAAAATATCAAAGCCAATAAGTCGGTTCGGTTTTTCAGCCACGACACTGATTCAGTATGGATGGGGTGAAGGGAAAAAAGGAGTGCGGTAAGGAGGGCGATTTTTTCTCTTCCAAAAAGCTTTATCACTACCAGATATACCAGCAGGACATTGAGAATATGGAGGATGAGGTTGGTTAAATGATACCCAAAAGGATGGTACTGCCAGAAATGGTACGATAGTGCCAGAGACACCGCCCGGAGGGGACGATATTGTCCCTTAGTCCCCGGGTGATCGTATTTCCAATAATAAGGTAAAAAAAACGAGGGAATATTTTCCAGTTTACGGAGTTGGGGATTCTCATTAATGAGGGGGAGATCATCCCACACGAATTCATGAGTGAGGGACCTGATATAGACGATAGTGGTGGACAAGATGAGAAGTAAAAGCAGAGAATATCTGGAAAAGACAATGTTTCGTGATACCATGAACCAAAGATAAACCCAAACGATTTAACAGTCAAAAGAATTCTCAGGGGGGAACAAATGGATGGACGATGCGTTACGATACTAAAATTAACTTTCCAATCGGTTTAATCACTGTTTTTTGAATCTTACCTAACACCAGCCAAGCAAGGGTTTATTTAATTAGTCGCTGGTGCATTTTCCTAAGCGCTAACGGGAAAAAGAGGAGGCTGAAAAACAAAAGGTAGCAAAGTGGCCATACAACCTCCCTACCTATCACCCCAAAACCGAATGCCCGGGTAACGGTAACCAGGTGGGTTAAAGGGAAAAAGAGCGCGCTCTTTTGTGCCCAGAGCGGTAAATTTTCGAGGGGGAAAAAAGTTCCGCTGAAAAGAAACATGGGGGTGATGAATAAAAAGATGGGTAAATTAAACGATTCGATCGTGGGCACAATGCCGGTAAAAAACATGGCGAGGGATCCGAAGGCGAAGCCCCCTAAAAATGCTAAAGGAATAATTAAGAGACCATGAGGATAATGGATGAGGCCAAATAAACTGAGTACTCCCAGCATGATCGCGGTGGCAATGACTGATTTTGTGGCTCCCCAGAAGATTTCTCCGGTTATGATTTCTTCAAGGGAGAGCGGGGTGGCCATCATGGCATCAAACGTTTTCTGATAATACATTCGCACAAAAGAGGAGTATGTATTTTCAAAAAAAGCGTTGTACATAATCGTGACCGCAATCAATGCGGGGGCAATAAAATTAACGTAAGGTAGTTCCTTACCAGCATAGGTGATTTTTCCCACCAAAGAGCTTAACCCAACCCCAAAGGCCAATACGTAAAAGAGAGGTTCAAGTAAGGGTGGAATAAAACTTATCTTCCAGGTCTTTTGGTACACCGTCACATTTCGCTGCCAGACCCGAACGAATCGTCTGGAGATCAGGAATGGGAACATACCGTTCACTCCCTCAGTTCTCTTCCCGTTAATTTTAGAAACACATCTTCCAACGTTGCCATGCGCAAGAGGCAGCCTTCTTTGCAATAGTGGTCACTTATGTGGTGGAAAAGGCTATTATCTGCATGGCTATAGACAATCAAACGGTGTCCCAAATCTTCGTGCTCCGGGTAATGGGACTGAAGGTACGTTCGTAATGCCTCACTCGGATCGTTCACCTCAATTACGTGATGACCTACATGGTGTCGTATCAGCTCCCTGGGCTCACCTTCAACTAAAATATAACCATGGTCCATAATGACCAGCCGGTCACAGAGGTGCGAGGCTTCGTCCATATAATGAGTGGTGAGCAAAATAGTAAGTCCTTTTGACCTGAGCCCCTCCAGACGTTCCCAGACCTGATGCCGGGATTGGGGATCTAATCCGGTGGTGGGTTCGTCCAGAATAAGAAGATCAGGGTCATTGATGAGGGCACGGGCTAAGACCAACCTTCGCATCATGCCTCCGGAAAGTTCGTTAACCTTTGCATTTCTACGGTGATCGAGGGCAATAAACGTTAAGAGCTCTTCTGCTTTTTCCCGCGCTTTTTTGGGGGGAATATCAAAATAGCGGGCAAAGACTTCCAAGTTTTCCTGAACAGTGAGGTCAGGGTCCAGGCTGTTTTCCTGCTGGCAGACACCAATGCGGGATTTAATGGTACGCATGTCTCGAGATATATTGAGGCCGAAAACTGTCAAACTGCCACTGGTAATAGGGGAATAACCATAGATCATGCGGATCGTGGAGGTTTTCCCGGCTCCATTTGGACCTAATATTCCGAAACACTCTCCGGCAGCTACGTTAAAAGAGATGCCATTGACCGCATAGAAATCGCCGAAAGCTTTCTTCAGATTTTTCGCCTCGATAACGTAATTCACCTGCTCCCTTCCTAAACTATCACTCGCTCTGGGAAGTCCACGGAGAACCCGGAGATTTCATTTGTCAGCCTCAAATCTTTTTGATAAAATGACAAAAACCGATTAATCCAGAACAAATAGAAGCGGCCCTGATTTTGAGGAATGCCTCTGTTTTTCTGCAGGTATTCAATAAACTTATTTTCTTCGTAGGGAGGCATAAAAAGAGTAAAAGAAGTTGAGATATTTTCTTATCTAACCGCTCGCACAATTGTATTTCTACGAAAAGGTTAATAATTTGTCAAAGCTATTTTAATAATTTTACTAATCAAATTAAAACCATCAACGAAAACGAACGTTCATAGATTAATTCGTTAGCAGTGAATAATGAAAGGATAACCCATGCCCGAGATTTGCAGGTTTTTCGGAATTATCATTAGAATGTTCTTTGATGAACATGACCCTCCACATTTCCATGCCGAGCATCAGGGAAGCAAAGCGGTCTTTGATTTCAACGGCAATATTGTTAGAGGGGCTCTGAATTCAAGAACGGCAACAAGACTCGTCAGAGAATGGATTGACCTGCGTCTGGATGATCTCAAGGAAGACTGGGCGTTGGCAAGGGCAGGCAAGGAAGTAAAGAAGATTCCTCCATTAGACTGAGGTGAACCATGTGGAATATGAATGATGTGATCAACATCGAATACAAGGGTGATTTTGTCTATCGTATTGTTTTCGATGACGGCAAAAGCGGCAACATAGATTTCTCGGATTATATCGGGAAAGGCCCCGTTTTTGAGCCCTTACGAGATATGGCTTTCTTTAAGAAGGCAACGATAGAGGGCGGGACTATCGCTTGGCCCAACGGTGCCGACATAGCCCCTGAAACATTGTATGAAAAACTGGGCTGTTAACAAGCCGCTGCAGCGAATCGCCGAAACATCCGGCACTCGAAAAGGAGAATCATTGTGACCAAAAAAGAGTTCATGAATTCTGTAAGTAACGGGCGAGAGGACATTTTACAGCAAATGCTTGATTTGCTAAATGAGATGAAAGTTGATTATTGTGTGATTGGAGGACTCGCTGTCAATGCTTATGTTGAACCTGTAGTTAGCTTGGATTTAGATTTAGTTGTTGTCACCGGGGCAACAGACAATCTACTAAAGGCAGCCGAGAAGATCTTTAAGATCGAGAAGTTCCCTCATAGTATTAATCTCAGCAGCGCAAAATCTGATTTACGAATCCAATTACAAACCGATCCCCGTTATCAGGCTTTTATACCTCGTTCTTCAATAAAAGAGGTCATGGGTTACGAGATGAAAGTTGCGGCGGCAGAGGATGTACTGCAAGGCAAAATATGGGCATATCTTGATGAACAAAGACGCAAGAGCAAACGCCAGAAAGATTTAGCTGATATTTTTCGTCTTATTGAATCATATCCTCATTTGCAGGACATACTACCAGAATCACTGAAAACAGAGTTTTGAAATCAGAATAGATGCACCTGACAACTCATACCGCAGCGGGCAGCGTAAACTCCCTCATTCCTTATCTTCCCCAGAGGATTCCTCCCATCCTTCCCACCCTTCTCTGAATAAGAAAGCAGCAATCAGTATACCCACGATAGGATCTGCCTGCCAGAAGCCAAAAAAATAATGCGAGCCTAATCCCAAAAGCAAGGCTAAGGAAAGGAAAGAGCATGCCCAGGTCTCTTTAGAGTCAGCCATTAACGCTTTACTATCAATTTGTTTACCAGTTCGATATTTTTTAAAAGCTAATATCGGCATGACAATTAAGGAGACAATGGCAATGATTATGCCGGGTAACGAGGGATCGGGAATCTCTTTTAAAACAAGTTTCTTTATAGATTCAAATAAAACATAACCCCCAAGGATAAAAAACGTCACCGCCACGAACATGATGGCGCGCTGCTCAATTTTTCCCTCTTCCTCTTCCGAAATCCGGGTATGCTTCTGCAACCGCCAAATCAGAATCAATCCTGACAACGATTCAACGATACTGTCCAGTCCAAATCCCACCAAGGCAACGCTGTGAGCAATCTTGCCAAAGACAATTGAAACCGCGGCCTCGATAAAGTTGTAACCAACCGTAAAATATTCAAGGCGTAAGCCTTTCGTATAGAGGGTAGCTATATTATTTCCATAATTGTCTTTGGATGCCATAAGACATGGTCATTGCAAGAAGTCCGCCTTGGACAAACGACGTGGTAATCTCCGATAAATGAGTAAAGAGCTACTACATTATCAATGAAAAATTATCATTGCTCATTTTACATTTTTCATTTCCCTGTCCCTAATTTCCTGTCTGATTGCTTCATTTCATTCGCAATGACAATTAGTCTTATGAAATGTAACATTGTCTCATAAATCCTTTAGCGGGATATTTTCCGGTGAAGCCTCAATTAAGCGATCAAAGGATTCCAGCCGACCAGCTATCTTTTTTAGTTCCTTATCCCTTATAACGAAAAGTTTTCCATCTCCTTGCATATCCAGTGCATCCATTACCTTTTTAAGGGTGAGGTTTTCTACACTTTGCGCCGGTTGATAATAGGCTTTCGGGTTATCGTTTTGTTTGATCTCCGATAGTATCTGAGCATTCACCAGCTCGAAGATAACTTCCCTGACCAAACGAATCGGTGCCCCTGACTCGTTAGCAATGTTCAACGCCTCCAGAGGTTTTTCCCCTTTAGAGAACCTTTTTACACAAAGCTCCACGATTCGTAATGCCAGAAGCTTTTTAAAACGGGGACTAACATTTAAATAATCAGGTTCACTTTCATAACTCTCTTCATTGTCTACGGCGAAAGAAATCTCTGCCCCATATAACACCACGATCCAGCTAAGTTGAAGCCAGATTAAAAAGAGAGGAAGTGCGGCAAAGCTCCCGTAAATAGCATTATACTGCGCTACCCCGATTTGAAAGTGAATATAAGCTTTCTGAACGACTTGGAAGATCGTCCCGGTAATGAGACCGGCGAGTAACCCTCCCCTAAAACTAACTCCGGTATTGGGCAGAACAATGTATACAAAGCTAAAAAGTACCCATAGTACAAAATAGGGTGATAGCTTTAAAAGAAAAAAGATCATCGGGCTTATTGTTCCTAATAGCGTGATTTTTTCACTAATCACCGCCATTTGACTGGTAATAAAAACGGTAAGGCTGCTTGAGACAATCAGAAGGAGCGGACAAATCAGCATAACGGAAAGGTAGTTACTCAGTTTTCTGGTAAAGCTGCGTTCCTTTTTTACGTACCAAATATCATTAAAAGCTTTCTCAATATGTTCCAACAGCTTTATGACTGCCAAAAAAAGTATGAAAACGCCCACCCCGGCAACAACTCCTCCCTTTGTATCCTCCAAAACTGCGTTTGCAAATTGCATTATCCATTGGAGAACTTCTTCCTGCCCTTGAAGCTTATTGGTAAGCAAGGTTTCCAGATTTTTCTTGAAACCGAAACCCTTGGCAATGCCAAAGGCCATCGCCATCACCGGCACAACCGAAAAAAGAGAATAAAACGTCAAAGCAGAGGCTCTTAACTGACATTTATCCCTGACAAAGTCACGGGATGCCAGAAGAAAGATTCTGAATAGTCTGAGGAAAAAATAGTGATGCCGCGGTAGCTCTCGTCCTCTGATTCGCCAAATCTCCTGCTTCAAAAAAATATAGATGTTCTCTAACCACATTATCTTCATTGGGAAAAATCCTTCTGTTTCCTTTTTGAAAAAGGAAGTTCTCAGTTGCTAGCAGTAGGTTTTAGGTATTGGGGATTAGGCATTGGGATTTAGGTTTTGGGGTTTAGGTCTTAGATTTTGTCCCTCATCTCTCTTCCCTAATCACTATTCACTGTTCACTGAATTTCCACAGCATTCTTATGAATTGCATAGCCAGTATTTGCTTCCCGGAGATAGTTCCCTTCTTCAACAAAGGGATACCATTCCAAATGTTCCTGGGCAAACTGTATTTGGGCCTGAGAGACAAAGTCTTTGGCCTTGCGGCTGTTGGTAGGAATGAGAGAAAAAAGCAGGATTTCTGCCATCTCTTTAGCCTCGTTTACCCTCAG
>JAZDOO010000271.1:0-28121 GCA_043798555.1 Pseudomonadota bacterium
GGAGATTCATGTCACATTGGCTATTACTTCTTTACATAGAGGGCAGCAATTCCCTGTGAAGCCACATCCGGGATAAGGATTTCCAATCCCTGATACCGGGGGAGAACATTGTTAAACCCGTAAACGAAATAGAGTGCTCCTCATCACAGTGCCTGCAAATATCCACAATCCCAAACATACGCATGGTCTTTTTGGCGCGATTAACTTCCTGTTTTATTTTTTCTAACAGACCATAAATATACGTATCTTTAAGGAGTACACTTCCCCAGGTACTATAAAGTTGGTGAGCCAAGGCGAGCTTTTCCTGGATTGGCGCATAAATAGAGGAGCGATTATTGGGCATACCAAAAAGTAACTATCAAGATTATTCTTCTAAGATATCCTCAACCCAACTCAGTGCAGCCGCAACCGTTGGAAACCCTATGGTAGTGGTAAGAAGAATAATTGCGTGATATATCTCTTCAGGTTTTGCTCCAGCTTCGAGAGCTCTTCTTGCGTGACTGTGCACCGCACCTTCAGAGCGAATGGCAACGGCAGCGGCGACCTGGATTAAGTGACTGGTTTTTTCGTTTACCGGGCCTTCCGCTCTGGTAGCCTTACCAAGCTTTTCAACCGCGCTAAAGAATTTGGCAAACTTTTTTCTAATCTGTACATAATGTTGTGGTAATTTCCCCTGCGCCATACAATCCTCCTTTCGTTTATCTCTTTGGATACGTTAAACGCTAAGCCCAAAAACACCTTGTACAATAAAATGACTTAGAAAAGATGTCAAGCAGGAGAGAACGTTAAAGCTCCTCCAATGTCTTTGCCATGAGGTTGCCTTCCGTCTCATTTACCCGGTACAAAATGGCGGCGCCCCCGATAAAAAGCAGACTGACGCCTAAAATCGAACATCGGGGATTCCCTGTGGCCATACTTATCCATCCCATAAGCATTGGTCCAATCACTGCGGAAAATTTTCCCAACATATTGTAAAAGCCGAAAAATTCGGCTGCTTTGCTTTTAGGAATAATCCTGGTAAAAAAAGAGCGACTCAAGGATTGGACACCCCCTTGTACCAAACCGATTGCGACAGCAAGAACAAAAAAATCTATTTCTCGTTGCATTACAAAACCCCAGAGGGTTGCAAGAATATAGACTCCAATGCCGATAAAAATTCCGGTTTTCGTTCCCCACTTCTCGCCAATTTTGCCGAAGACAAGCGCGGCAGGGAAACCCACAAACTGGGTAATGAGCAAAGCCACGATCAGACTGTTGGAATCAAACCCGAGAGACATCCCATAGTCCAGGGCCATACGGATTATGGTATGGACTCCGTCTATGTAGAGCAGGTACCCAAGGAGAAATAAGAAAACAATTCTAAGCTTGTGAATATCGTGAAAGGTCGAAGAGAGTTGGCGGAATCCGGCGAAGACCACATTCCTTCCCATCAAATGGTTGCTGCGCTGAGGTTCTTTGACAAAAAGAAAAATGGGAAGGGAAAAAACCATCCACCACAGGGCAACTGATAAAAATGACAGCCGTATTGCTTCGACAGGATTATTCAAACCGAAAGTCTTAGGGGTAAGCGTCATAGCTACGTTCACCGCGAACAGAAGCCCACCGCCAAGGTAGCCCAGGGAATATCCAAGAGCGGATATGAAATCCATTTTCTTTTCTGTGGATACATTGACAATCAGGGAATCATAGAAGATATTTCCTCCTAAAAATCCTACAGTGGCAAGAACGTAGAGCCCGGCGGCAAGTTTCCAGTCACCCTGGGCTACGAGAGAGAGCGATCCCGTCATCACCATTCCGAAGCTTGCAAAAAAAAGGAGGAATTTTTTTTTTGTTCCCCCTCTGTCTGCAATAGCCCCGAGCACCGGGGCCAAAAGACCAATTGTCAAGCTGGCTAACGAATTCGCCACGCCTAATTGGAAGGTACTTACCGTTACCTCGGTACCGATGTTCCAGTACTGCTTAAAAAAGACCGGGAAAAACCCGGCCATCACGGTTGTGGCAAAAGCCGAATTTGCCCAATCGTACAGAGACCAGGATATGACTTGCTTAAGCTGGTTATCCAATGTTATCCCGATGATGAAACCTTCCCAACGTCAATCAGATGTGAGTTAAAATGATGGGGGAGGGTGTGTAGTATATTATATAAGTGTAAACGGATAATGAACAGGTGCAATAATTAATTTAACCCCTTTTTTACCTCTATATCGAGGCTTTTAATTTTCCGGTAAAGATGGCTGCGCTCAATACCAATGGCTTCGGCAGTTTTAGCGATGTTTTCAGCAAACTGAGAAAGCTTGTGAAGGATATATTGACGCTCAAATTCGTCCTTGGCATCTTTAAGTAAATTAATAGTAAAGATATCACTATGGACATTTGGAGACACGTCACTCATGAGGGCAGGAGGGATGTCGTCTGGTTTGATAATGTTATTTTTAGTCATGATCACTAAGCGCTCGATAAGATTTTTAAGCTCCCGGACATTGCCCGGCCATTTGTAATCAACTAAAATCTCCATAGCTTCTGGCACTATCTTTTTTTCTTCCAGGTTGAGCTCTTCTAAAAACCGTTTAAGAAACTCATTCGCCAATATGGGGATATCTTCTCTTCGTTCTCTCAGGGGAGGCACAACAATAGGGATCACATTGATTCGGAAATAAAGATCTTCTCGAAAACTTCCTTTCATAATTTCATCTTCAAGGTTTTTATTGGTCGCCGCAATAATCCTTACGTCAACCTCAATGGTCTTCGATCCCCCAACCCGTTCAAATTTTTGCTCTTCAAGAATTCTTAAAATTTTAGCCTGGGTTTTTAAACTCATATCTCCGATTTCGTCTAAGAAGAGCGTTCCTTCATGAGCAAGGTCAAATTTCCCCTGCTTTCGGGAGGCCGCTCCAGTAAATGCACCTTTTTCATGACCAAAGAGCTCGCTCTCAATCAGCTCTTCGGGAATTGCAGCACAGTTAACCTCAATGAAAGGTTTATCACTCCTGCGACTCTTCTGATGGATTAATTGAGCCACCAGTTCCTTTCCACTTCCATTTTCCCCTCTGATGAGTATCGAGGCATGGGTAGGAGCTGCACGCTCAATTTCGTCTTCCAACTTTTTGACGGTGCTACTTATTCCATCTATTCGAAAAGGAGAAAAAAATTTTTGACGGAGTAACCGATTCTCTTGGTTGAGTTTAAGGAAATCAAAAGCACGTTTGACCGTGAGGATAACTTTTTCCAGCGAGAGCGGTTTTTCAATGAAATCGAAGGCGCCAAATTTGATGGCTTTCACGGCGGTTTCTATTGTTCCGTAAGCTGAGATAATAATGACATAAATATCCGGGTACTTCTCTTTGATTTTTTTCAACGTTTCAATCCCGTCTATCCCGGGCATAACTATATCCAGGAAGATAAGATCAGGCGGATCTTCTTCTATAATCTTTAATGCTGTGTTGCCGTCCGTTGCCACTGAAGCTTCGTATCCTTCATCACGGAGAATGCCACTGAGGGAATCCTGAATGCTAATTTCATCATCAACGATAAGGATGTTGGGTTTCATCTAAAAAATACCTGGGTTGAGTTTGTTGAGTTCATTGTGTTCCTTGTGTTAAACCCGGTAAACTCTATAACTCTACGAACTTTATGAACTCTTAACCGGCAACTCGATACGGAATATCGTCCCTTTGGGGTGGTTATCTTTGACTCGAATATACCCATGGTGGTCTGATATTATTGAATTTACAATGGTGAGGCCTAAACCCGTTCCTGATTTTTTAGTGGAAAAATATGGTTCAAACAGGCGGGCTTTTTCCCCTGGGGAAACCCCACAGCCATCATCAGCAATTTCCACCCCGGCTGTTTCCATCGAATCCTCATAAAATGTACTTAGAGTTACCTTGCCTTTGGTTCCAATTGCTGCTACCGCATTATCCAGAATATTAATTAAAGCCCTTTTTATCTGATTTCGGTCAAGTTTTAAAACCGGCAATGTTTCAGACGAGTTAAAATCAAAGGTAATGTTTCTATGAGCTTCTCGATAGAGAGGGAGGGTTTCATTAATAATCTGATTGAGGTCATTGGGCGATGGTTTTGTGGCGGGCATCCGGGCAAAATTGTAGAATTCATTTACCATGTTTTTTAATATCTCAACCTGGGTAATGATCGTATTGGTACACTCGTCAAAAACTTGGCCATCATCGAAGAATTTATCTTTATAGCGACGACGCAATCGTTGAGCAGAAAGCTGGATCGGGGTCAAAGGGTTTTTTATTTCGTGAGCTATCCTCCGCGCCACTTCTCTCCAGGCAGCTACACGCTGGGCTCTTTGTAGTTCAGTTACGTCCTCTAACACCATAACCAATCCAAGATAATCTCCTTTTTCATCTTTAAGAGGGGTGATATAGGTTGAAAGATCAATGGCTTTTCCAGGGAAGGAGAGGGTGATTTCTTTTTCGAAGGTGAGATTGCTGGATCGGTCAACCTCTTGAAGCAAATTTTCTACCTGCTGAAGGTAGTGGGGTGGAAGGATATCCCGATAGCTCTTATTATGAACTGAATCCACCTCAAGCCCCAAAATTTTCCCTACTGATTTGTTGATGGTGGTAATGCGACCCTCGCTATCGAGCGAGATAACCCCAGCGGCCACATTTTTTAAGATAATCTCCATATATTTTCGCCGCTGATCCAACTCGATGTTCGTCTCCTGGAGGTTTTTGTTGGTCTGTTCCAATTGGGTCTTTCCAGTCTTTAAATCTTGAGTCATTTTATTGAATGATTCCACCAGACTCCCAATTTCATCGTCGGTTTTAGTGGCATCAATATGAACATCGAGATTACCATTAGCTACTTCAAGGGTACCCTCAGCCAAGTCTTTAATTGGACCGGTAATGTTTTTAGCCAAATGGAATCCAAACATTATGGCAGAAAAGATTATGAGCAGGGTTACAATGGAAAGGGTGATGATATAGCTTGCTTTAATAGGAGATTGCGTGAGTTTTAATCTTTTATAATCGGTAAAGGCACCGGAGATGTCGGTCATTTTTTTTACCAGGCTCTGCGGAACATAATAACTCACCACTACCATGCCTTCGACTTTTCTTGTATTACTCACTGAACGAATTGGGGAAATCCCTCGGATGAGGTCGCCTTCGCCAAGGGACTGAATTTTTGTGATTGCTCCCTTGGCGATTCCTTCCTTGAGTATCTCAGGTGCTGTTTCCATTTTGCCTTCAATAGAGACATTAGAGGCAAATGCTATACTCCCCTGGTAGAGAGAGGGAGAAAATACCTCGATAACTCCTACATGATATTCTGTCAACTTGATTTGAATGAATTTTTCGAGTCGAGATTTTCCCCCAGGTGCCAAGAGGGCTTCCCGGCTAATGGCATCGCTGAGGTTATTGGCGAAAAAAAGAGCATTTTCGCTTAAGTTTTGGTAATACGTCTGCGCAACTCCCAAGGATTTTTTTAATGACCTCTCCAACTGGGAGCTAAACCAGTTATCAATGGTATTGGTAATGAAGCTTGCGGAAATCCAGAAAAGAAGGAGGGTAGGGATGATAGAAAGTCCAACGAAAGAGGCGACTAATTTGGTACGCAGTTTGGAACCCAAAATACCGCGTCGGCGCTCAAAAATAAGTTTTACTACATTACGTATAACTAAAAAGACCAGAAGAATAAGCAGGAGGATGTTAATATTCAGTAAAAAATATACCAATAAGTTATTGGTAATAGGTATCTTTCCTTGCGTTTTCGAAAAATAAGATTCAAGGAGGGTGAGGGTGATTATCAGGAAGGAAATTATTATAATAATATAACGTTCCCGACGACGCCGAAGCTTTTCTCGGGGATCAAGTTTTGTCTTTACCTCATGTGCCATGGCCTGGAATTGTTCAGTATTTAAATTTTTCCACTACCCAGTCGGTTTCGAAATTCATCCATTTCAAAAAAAACAGGAGGTAATGAATATAAGGGGGTGGTTCCACCCCTTTCGATTCGGCTTTGATCTTAAAGTAATAGGTTTTGTTTCTCTCCAACTTCCACATAGGGTAAAACGGGTGGATTTCCACATTGTTCATAATTTTCTTAGCTTCCTGAAAGGTTGGGAATATGGAGCTTGTGTCTCCATTTTCTTTGTTATTATTGATGGTGATAACGTATTCGTTTTTTAGATTATCGTATTTAATCGTTTTTAGGAGGGTCATTGACATGAGGAGCTTATCGTTCCAGCGAGCATGGTGCTGATATAAATTGATATAGTATTTAAACGCAGTGGGGATGCCAGTTTTAATGGCTTCTTCCATTTTTTTATTAAAGCTGTTGGCTAATTGAAAGTGAATGTTAAGGTGGGTGTATGAGTTAGAAATGATAATATTCCTGATAGCAGTTTCTTCAGCGAAAGAAGGGAAGGGCAGAAAAGCAATAAGAATGGCTGCCGCAATTAGTTTTTTAAGCAAGTTCATAACGTAAAGATCACTCAGGAATTTTCAAATTTAGAGTTAAGAGCAAGAGTACGTTTTATATAAAATAGATCATAAGAAATATTCTGGTGTAAGATATCGAATTTTTGATAAAAAAGCAAGCTTATTCCATCTAAGCTGAGGAGCGTTGATGAGGACAGGAGAAAAAAGACAGTTTATAAATTAGTTACCGAAACCGAGGTCTTCAAGGAAGAAAAGGGAGAATCAGTGAGGATGAACAGGAATGAAGGGAGAGTGAGAAGATTTCTGAAAAACAAAGGTGTTATTAATGGGGATAATCTTTGTCAATTCCCATTTGTTATATTGGGCGAGCACTTTCCGCAGGAACTGATGGTTGAGAAAATGACCGGATTTATAGGCCTTGATATAGCCGATAATTGGATGGCCTAATAACGATAAGTCTCCGATAAGGTCGAGAATTTTATGGCGGACAAACTCATCGGGAAACCTGAGACCTTCCGGATTCAACACCCCATTTTTATCAATTACTACTGCATTGTCAAGAGATCCCCCTTGGGCAAAGCCGTTAGCCCGGAGGGTTTCTACTTCCTCTAACAAACAGAACGTTCGGGCAGAGCTTATTTCTTTTATAAAACGGGTATAACTGAAATCAAACGCAAATGACTGCTTTTTTATCATTGGGTGATCATAGTCAATCGTGCACTCTATGATGAGACGGTCTGAAGGATATGCCTCGATATATTTATCCTCACAGCTTATCTTAATGGGTTCCTTTATTACCACAAACTTTTTTAGGGCGTTTTGGAATTTAAACCGGGCAGCTTTAAAGCTTTTAACAAACGGTTCTGCACTGCCATCCATTATGGGAATCTCTGAAGCATCGAGCTCGATGAGAGCATTATCAATACCAAGGCCAGTCAAGGCCGCTAAAAGATGTTCCACGGTATTTATACCGGTCCCATTTTCACCGATGGTGGTTGCTAATTTCCCGTCGGTCACATTGGCTAATATAGCCCGGGTAGGCTCGGAGCGGGGGATATCGAGGCGACGAAAAACAATACCGGTATTGGGCGGAGCAGGTTTGAGAGTGAGATTTACTTTTTTACCTACATGCAACCCGATGCCATTGAAACTTATTTCGTGTTTTAAGGTTCGCTGATATGGCAAAAATCAAATCTCCTCCTTTAGGTTCACTTAATTGCAATTAAATGCAAGCAAACCCCATGCCTCTTTTGAGAAAAGGAAGTGTAAAGTTGTAACTATTTATAATTAAATAATTTTTTATTAATCACCTCCTGAATAGGCGGGTAAAAAATATTATGTTTAATTAGAAATTGGTAAAAAAGAGATGAACTGTTGCGCGAATCACACGCTTAGACCACTTCTTCCTCGAGTTTAGCTAAGTCTTCAAACCGGATGTCAATACCAACGATGCCCACAATATTTTCCTGATGGTCCCGGATGGGGGCTGACACGGTTATAATAAGTTTTCCGGTAATTAAAGAAGTACGAATATCCGTTACATGGGTTTTTCCATCCTGAAGGGGCCCAATAAACCACTCCCGGTTGGAGAAGTCTTCAGTTAAGCCAAAATTGGCATACTTTGCTCTATCAACAATCTGGGTAATGTTTTTTGTAATTTTCTTCCCATCTAAATTGCAGAGATAGGCAAATTGAATAAAGGGGTTTTCTCTTACCAAATCTTCCAGACAAGGCTCCTGTTTAGCGGGATCCATGGACCGGACCTCTGATAATTCGATAAGTTTCTCAATCAGGTGGGCTGCCATATCATAGGCACGAATCTTCAATTTATCGTATTCCGATATAAATAGTTCGGGAAGGTATTTTCGAGCTGCTTCTTCCATTTCTTTCCTCGATATCGAGGTGATTCTGCCCATTTCATACTGGTTCATTACCCACTTATGGATTTTGGCCACACCGGGATGGAGCTTATCCATCTGTTTATCGCTTCCTCTCATTCGTAGTTCAATGTTAATCCAGTAGACAATGCCCGCAAGTCCTGACTTATCAGTAATTTGTACTCCAGGGGGCCGATGCAAAATTTTTTCCGTATTAAAAATATTGTATATTTTTTCATCTTTTAGCAATCCGTCCACATGAATACCAGCGCTCGTAGAATTAAACTCTGAGCCCACAAAAGGGTAATTTGGGGGAATGTGAATTTCCAGTTCTTTTTCCAGGTAGGTAGCGATTTCAGTGATAACCCGGGTATCAATTCCGTTTCTTTCTCCTCGTAGCCCAATATATTCAATAATAAGACTCTCGATGGGTGGGTTCCCGGTTCGCTCCCCAAAACCAAGAACCGTTCCATTAGCGTAGTAACATCCATAAAGCCATGCAGTGGCCGCATTTATGTGCACCTTGTGAAAATCGTTATGACCATGCCATTCAAGGTACTTTCCCGGAACTCCAGCATCGTCAATCATGGCCCGCACTAATTTTGGTACGCTTCGCGGTAAGGCAGCTTCAGGATAAGTGACTCCATATCCAAGTGTATCACAGAGACGGATCTTCACCGGGAGTTTGCTTTTTTCGCTTAATTCCATTAATTCAATGGCAAAGGGTATAACAAATCCATAAACGTCTGCCCGCGTTACATCTTCAAAATGACACCGGGGGATAATTCCCTTCTCCAGCGAGGCATTAACGATCTGGAGATATTTATCCATGGCCGCTTTCCGGTTAAGTTTTAATTTCAAAAAGATATGATAATCAGAAACTGAAGTCAGAATACCCGTCTCTTTTAACCCCACTTCTTTAACAAGCTCCAGATCAGCTTCGTTAGCCCGAATCCAACCAGTTACCTCAGGATAAGGAAATCGTTTTTCTAAACACCGTTCTACTGCCTCCCGGTCTCGACTGCTGTATAAGAAAAATTCTGATTGCCTGATAATCCCGTTTGGACCTCCTAACTGGTGTAAAAATTCAAAAAGGTCAACAATATGTTTTACCTGGAAAGGAGGCCGTGCTTGCTGGCCATCTCGAAAAGTGGTGTCGGTGATATACATTTCCTTTCCTGGCTGGATAGGAATAATTTTGTGGTCAAATTCAATGCGACAGACCTCATCATAGGGGAAGATTTCTTCATAGAGGTTAGGTTTTTCCACATCCACCAATTGATATCTTTGATACTTTTTTGATTCATGACGCAGTAAATGGGTATCTCGGTCACGTATAGCCATATAGCAGCCTCCTAAACAATTTTTTTCTTGATATCTAATTTTAGTCCAAGTTCTTCCAGTTGGGAAAGGTCAACTTTTGAAGGAGCCTCGGTTAAGGGGCAGAAAGCTTTCTGGGTTTTGGGAAAAGCAATAACGTCTCGGATCGATTCTGCCCCCACTAATAGCATCACCAGGCGATCAAGTCCCAAGGCAATACCTCCATGAGGTGGAGCTCCATATTCAAAAGCCTCCAGAAGAAAGCCAAATTTTTCGAGTGCCTCCTCTGGGGTGATACCCAAAGCATCAAACATCATTGACTGAACGTCTCTCCGGTGGATCCGGATACTCCCGCCACCAATTTCGATGCCATTCAGTACGAGGTCATAAGCTCTGGCCCGAACTGAGCCGGGTTCAGTACGAATGTTATTAATATCTTCTTCAACCGGTGAAGTGAAGGGGTGGTGGCGTGCTTCATAACGTCGTTCCTCTTGATTGTATTCCAAAAGAGGAAACTGGGTGACCCAGAGAAAAGAAAATTTAGCAGCATCAATCAAGTTGAGTTGTTTTCCTAAGTGCAACCGAAGGTTGCCCAAAGCTTGGTCAACAACTTTGGGTTTATCTGCAAGCAATAAGAGGAGATCCCCTGGTCGAGGGTTAAAAAGTTCCCTAATCTGATTCTTCTCGTGATCAGAAAAAAATTTGGCGATCGGGGAATCCCAGCCTTCCGGCGTTATTTTAACCCAGGCAAGGCCTTGGGCTCCGTAAACTTTTACGAAGCTGGTGAGCTCATCCATTTGCTTGCGGGAAAAGTGTCCACACTGCTCAGCGTTAAACCCACGCACCTTTCCCCCAACCTCGATAGCTTTTAAAAAAACTTGGAAGTTACCGCCCTTGGCTATATCAGTAATATCGTGACACAGTAACCCGAATCGTATATCAGGCTTATCTAAGCCATAATGTTCGATAGCCGTATCATAAGCAAGGCGAGGAAAAGGAAGGCTTAAAGTTATCCCCAAGACTTCAGAAAATACCCGGGCTACCATCTCTTCTATGATTTCAAAAAGGTCTTCTTCTTGGATGAATGACATTTCCAGGTCAATTTGGGTAAATTCTGGTTGGCGATCAGCCCTTAGGTCTTCATCGCGAAAACATTTCACAATCTGATAATATCGGTCAAAGCCTGCCACCATAAGGAGTTGCTTAAATAGTTGAGGGGACTGTGGTAAGGCATAAAAACATCCTGGGTTTAAACGACTGGGAACAAGATAGTCTCTGGCTCCTTCAGGAGTGCTTTTGGTTAAAAAGGGGGTTTCCACTTCAATAAAGTTGTGGTTATGAAGATAATCACGGATAACCTTGACTACGTGATTTCGTAAAATCAGATTTCTCTGCAACTGGGGCCGTCTAAGATCCAGGTAACGATACTTTAATCGAACATTTTCCCCCAACTCCTGATCAGTATTGATTTCGAAAGGTGGGATGCGGGCGGTATTGAGGATGAGCAGTTCCTTGGCAATGATTTCTATTTCTCCGGTCTTCAATTCCGGGTTAATAGTTCCTTCCGGGCGTTTACTTACGGTGCCTCGAACTGCGATGACGAATTCATTTCTAACCGTCTCTGCTTTCATGAATAGTTCTGGGGTCTTCTCCTGTTCAAAAACAATCTGTACAATTCCCCTAACATCCCTTAGATCAATAAAAATGAGACCGCCATGATCCCGACGCCGATTTACCCATCCCATAACCACAACTTTTCCATTGATATCAGAAACTCCAACCTCTCCGCAGTAAAGCGTTCTTTTTACTGTTTTTAGTTCCATAGCGTCTTAACTATTGAATTGTTACAAAACTGCTTTTTTATGCAGTTTTAATAAAAGGAATACCCTTGACTTTTAATTCTGCTGAAACAAAAAAAATCTGTTACTTTTAGAGGAGATGATGTTTTCCTGGGAGAAATAACATTAATATAATGATTAATGCAAAAAAAAATTTTTAACGCAAGTTATTAGTTAAGTCCTTTAAAGAATATCTTTTTTTGATTGAGGCACCTTTATAGGTGTTCGGATAACCGGTTAAGGTTGCGATAATGATTAAAAAAGTAAACAAATAAGAAGCCTTAGTTCCTTTTGACGAACCAGGGAATAGTTTTTTTAGCTTAAAGGACAAACCTGTGCAATAGTTGACTTTTAAAGAAAAGGAATTTACTATTACAGACTTTTTGGTTTAACTTTGTTTTTTGCACTAACCAAGGATAAGAGAGGGGCTTAAAGGAGTTATGAAACCTTGGAGAAAACCCTTTGATCAGGCCTCTATGGCCGTCATACCCGCAATAGTTATAATCAATAGAGAGCGATGTAAAGGCTGTGGTTTTTGTGTGGAGTTTTGCCCCAAAGGTGTATTGGAGATGGGGCAAAATATAAACGCCAAAGGGTATTATTTTCCAACGGCTTCGGGCGAGACCAGGTGTTTAGGCTGCGGTCTGTGCGAGGTCATCTGCCCGGATTTCGCAATTTCCATAATCACGACAGAAGAGGTGAAATAAGATCCCCTATGGTGCAAGACGGTTTCCTCGAAGGTGAATTTTTCATGAATGGCGACGAGGCTTGTGCTGAAGGAGCTATATGTGCAGGCTGCCGTTTTTTTGCCGGATATCCCATCACGCCAGCTACTGAGATAGCTGAGCGGATGAGTAAAAGGCTCCCTCAGATCGGTGGAATATTCGTTCAAATGGAGGACGAGATTGCCTCCATGAATGCTATACTAGGGGCGTCGTGGGCTGGTCTGAAGGCAATGACCTCTACCTCCGGCCCGGGGTTTAGTCTTATGATGGAGAACTTGGGTTTGGGAATAATGTTAGAGACCCCTTGTGTTTTGGTGAATGTACAGCGTGCGGGTCCCTCCACGGGACTGCCGACTTTAGTAGGTCAGGGAGATATGATGCAGGCCCGATGGGGCTCACACGGTATCTATGAAATTATTGCTATCGTACCCAGCTCTCCGCAGGAAATGTTTGATTATACCATCACGGCATTTAATCTTTCTGAAAGATACCGTGTTCCAGTGCTGGTGATGGCAGATGAAGTTGTTGGGCATATGAGTGAGAAGGTAGTAATCAAGCGGGTACCACCTGAAGATTTAGTACCGAGACGTTGTCCCAAAGTGGCCCCCAGTCAGTATTTACCTTACCAGCCTGACGATGATCTTGTCCCGCCGATGGCCATTGCTGGAGAGGGCTACCGCTTTCACGTCACCGGATTGACTCATGACGAGAGAGGTTATCCGGTGATGACTGCCGAAGCTCAGGATCGGCTGGGGCGTCGCCTGGTGGAAAAGATTCGGCACAACAGAAAAGATATTATACGGATTCAAGAAGTAGGAACTGAGGATGCAGAAGTTGTCGTTTGCGCTTACGGGATCACCCAACGCATCGCTCGTTTAGCAGTGCAGCAAGCTCGAGCGGAGGGGATACGCGCAGGATTACTGAGGCTGATAACAGCCTGGCCCTTTCCTGAAGACCGTGTCCGCGAATTGGCGACACGGGTGAAAGCATTTTTAGTGCCTGAGATCAACTATGGGCAAATGGTATTGGAGGTTGAACGATGTGCTTGCGGGAAGGCTGAAACGAAACTTCTTCCACACATGGGTGGTGGTGTCCACCATCCGCAGACCATTTTGGACGCTATCCGGGAATTAGTGAAGTGAACGAAACACTGAGTGAACGGAAAAATACTTTAGATGATTATCTTCGCGTAGACCGGCTACCGCATATTTGGTGTGCGGGATGCGGGATTGGTTCGGTGGTGGCCTGTTTCATTAAATCAATTGAACGTGCCAGGACAGATCCGGACAAAACCGTTATCGTTTCCGGAATCGGATGTGCCGGCAGGGTAGCAGGTTACGTCCGGCTGGACTCCTTTCATACAACCCATGGACGCGCCATTCCCTTTGCGACTGGTCTGAAACTTGGCAATCCGGAGTTGAATGTGGTTATTTTTTCTGGCGATGGCGACCTTGCAGCGATAGGTGGTAACCACCTTATCCACGCGGCACGGCGTAATATTGATATGACCGTCATCTGTACCAATAACTTCACCTATGGCATGACCGGTGGTCAGTTAGGTCCTACCACCCCATTGGAAGCCTTGACTGCCACATCTCCCTATGGGAACTTTGAAAGCCCTTTCAATTTACCCCATCTTGTAGCTGCCAGTGGTGCTACGTATGTTGCCCGCTGGACAGTGATCCATCCTCGTCAACTGGAAAGGGCTATTGCCGAGGCGATGGTAAAACCCGGATTCAGTTTTATCGAGGTGCTTGCACCCTGTCCAACGATTTACGGGCGCATGAACAAACAAGGTGAGGCAATAGATCATCTGCGATCTTACCGGGAAAGGTGTATGGTCCGAAACGGTGTTGATACAAAAGATGCAGCCATAGGCTTGAGCGGACCGATTATTGTGGGAAAGTTTATTGATATAGAGCGGCCTACCTTCTTGGAATATTGCACAACAATGGGGCGCAAAGCGCTAACAATATCAAAGAAAGCTTGATTTTGTGAACTTAGGACGATGGATAACAAGGGATTTGGTAGAAAAGAAATACGGATAGTTGGGGTCGGTGGACAAGGGGTCGTGCTCTCAGGGCATATTTTAGGCAAGGCAGCGGCGATATTTGGGCATGGATTTGCTGCCATGACTCAAAGCTATGGACCGGAGGCTCGCGGAGGCTCATGTGCAGCCGATGTGGTAATCTCAAGTGAGCCCATAGCCTATCCCTACGTAACGTCGCCTCAGGTGATCATCCTTTTGACGCAGGAGGCTTATTCTAAATTTGCATACAATCTTCCTCATAGCACCCTGGTAATCATAGACCCCGATGCGGTAACGCCTGACCTGAAACAGAACCCTAAGCCTCTCTTTATTCCGGCGACCCGTCTGGCTCGGGAGATGGGACGAGTGGTAGTAGCCAACATTATTATGTTAGGCTTTCTTTGTGCCGTAAGTGATATTGTGTCTTCTGAAGTACTCAGGAAGTCTGTTTTGTCCACCGTGCCTGAAGGAACAGAGGAGTTTAACCTGAAGGCATTTGAACTTGGTTATAGGTATGGGCAGGAGCAAGGAGGGCGGGGAGATGACGCCCGCAGCTAAGAAAGTCGCAATTATAGGTGCTGGTGTTGGTGTGGCACAATGTGCTCTTGTGCTTGCACAGTTGGGCGCTGAAGTGACCGTGCTTACCCCTTCTATGGACCTGGGTTCTGATGCCACAACTACCGGTGCATCCTTTGACAAGAATGATTTTTTTTACGTTCGTCCAGTTTTGCTTCAAGCAATAAGCCACCCCCGGATAACATGTTACACTAACACCAACGTTCACAGCCTGGGAAGGAGGCAAGGACAACTTCACGTAAAAGCAACCCGATTCCCTCGATATGTGCGCCCGGACCTTTGCACGGGCTGCGGGCAATGTGCAAAAACGTGCTCGGTACGGGTGACTTTAGTGCAGAATGGCCAGATGTCAAGCCTTAATGCCATTCGTGGTCCTATTAATACTGCTGCACCTATTTCTGCCTATAGCATCGAAAAGAGAGGGGTTGCGCCTTGCACTGCGGCATGTCCTCTGGGCATCAACGTACAGGGATTTGTGTCTTTGCTGGCGAACGGTAAGGTGAATGTAGCGCTCAGATTGATACACGAGGCAGCTCCACTGGCCGGGGTGCTGGGGCGGGTGTGTACGCATCCGTGTGAAGATGCCTGTAAGCGTGCTGAGGTAGATGATTCAGTATTTATCAAGGCGTTACACCGCTATGCTGCGGACAATCCCAGTGAAGAGGTACAGTATCGCTTTAAAGCTCCGGCCGGAAGCAGAAAAAAGAAGATAGCCATTGTGGGAAGCGGACCGGCGGGTCTCGCGGCTGCCTGGGAATTAGCACGCCGCGGGTATTCTCCCGTCATCTATGAATCTCATGCTGTCATTGGGGGTATGCTCGCCACAGGTATTCCCCGGTTTCGCCTGCCTCGTGAGATTCGGGAGAGAGATGTAAAGGCAATTGAACGGATGGGGGTGAAAATAAGGACCGGTGTGACGATTGGCCGTGATGTGACTATCACTGATCTGAGAGAGCGGGGGTATCATGCTTTTTTTCTGGCTATTGGTGCGCACGAAAATAAAAGGTTGAATATTCCTGGTGAAGATATAGAGCTTAAAGGAGTGACGGACTGTACCTCTTTTTTGTTTGAGCTTAATTACGGTGAGGGTGTTTCCGTCGGCCGGAATATGGTGGTGATTGGGGGTGGAAATAGTGCTATAGACTCCGCCAGGACCGCTATGAGGAAGGGGAGGCGGAAGGTTACTATTTTGTACCGTCGCACTGCGGCGGAAATGACTGCCATAAAGGAGGATATTGAAGAAGCCCTAAAAGAGGGCGTTTCGATAGAGTACTTAACCTCTCCAGTGGAAATTTTTCATGATGGTAGCAAGGTGACGGGAATACGCTGTCAGCGGATGCAATTAGGTGAGGTCGGAGCAGATGGTCGCAGAAAACCTGTATCAATACCGGGTTCGGAATTTGTGATGGATGCTGATCATGTGGTGTTGGCCATCGGGCAGCGGCCTGACTCCACGAGACTCAATGTGAAAGCCCTAAAAATTGACAGTCATTCTGCCACTATAAAGGTTGATCCCTTTACCCTCGAGACCGGTATAGACGGTGTCTTTGCCGGGGGCGATTGTGTTACTGGGCCTAATACGGTTGTGGATGCCGTGGCGGATGGACTGCGCGCGGCAGAGTCAATTGATAGGTATTTACGGGGAAGGAGCCTTAGAAAAGGTCGAAATTTGAAAACGCTTCAGCCCGTTGAGGTGAATGTGAATGAGAGGCTTATTATTGGCAACAAGCGTGCTGATATGCCCGTTATTCCCTATTCGTTCAGAATGGATAGCTTTGAAGAAACCAATATCGGGCTTTCTTCAGAGATGGTGAGTGAGGAGACTGCGCGTTGTCTTAACTGTGCTATATGCAGTGACTGCATGGAATGTGAGCGAGCGTGTGATCTGCATGCAGTGATCCACGATGATTCTGCCGAAAAAGTTAGGGTAGGAGCAGACGCAGTAGTCAAATTTTATCCTATGGGTAACTCGTCGGAAGATGGTTCGAGCAATGCCGAAGTGGACTCTTCCTTCGGCTGGCCCCTTGAAAAGAAAGGCGTTTATACGGTTTACACCCATGAACAAACTGGTCTTTGGAATATACTTGAGCAGGCTTTAGCGGTGGCTCTGGAAGTTTCCTTGAACCTTGACCTTAGCGAGGAGCGGCAGAGGCATGGAGAAACAAGGAGTATTGTCACTGATCGGGGTGATAGCTCCCGACCATTACCAGTACTCGCTTGTGATCGAGAGGTTCGTACCGCGATTTTTCTTTGTAAATGTGGTGGCAGCGTGAGCTCCGTTATTGACTTCAAGGAAGTGGTCAGGGATACACAACGATTGCCCGGAGTATGCACCATTCATGAAATTTTCCAAGCCTGTTCTGAACTGGGGGCTTGGGAGATTGCAGCGTATGCCACTGAGTTCGGCGCAACAAAACTTGTGCTTGCTGCTTGCCGTTGCTGCAATGCAGACCAAATATGTTTCAACTGTAACGACCGGCGGGTGCTATGCAATCACTATTTGCATAACACTTTGCCCTCTGAACTGTGTTCGACCATAGAATACGTGAACATCAGAGAACACTGCGCGTGGGTTCATAGTGACCAGCCAATGAATGCGACACATAAGGCGATAGAACTGATATCGGCAGCAGTGTCCCGTAAACCGACATCTTTCTTCAGGGGTCACGAGGAGCAGTCGTTACAACGAAGCTTTCTGGTCTTGGGAAACGGGATTTGTAGTCTCACTGCCGCCAAGAAGCTTGCGGCTGAGGGGTATTCGGTGGCGGTTATTTCCAGCCCTGAATGGAAAACCTCCATATCGAGCACTAACGGTAAGTACGAAGGAATAAAGGATAAACTTATGATAGATCTCCAGAAAAGAGGAGTACCGATACATTCTTGGCCCGTGTCCTTAGACTTTTTTGGTTCACCAGGTAGGTTTGAGGGTGTTTTGGATTATGGTTCAGGGGTTACTCATATTGCTGCTGGAGCAGTTTTGGTTTGTGTGGACGAAGTGGGTACTGAAATTCTTTCTAAAAGCGGGGTTCTTTCTGAACGGTCACTTCTTGGTCGGATTCTAAAGCACAGGACTCGGCATAGAGAAGGTGTGAAATTAGAGTATTATCCCTTCAGAGAGCGCTCTTTTGCAGAACATTCGGGGATATTCATTACCTCATTAGAAGAGGTGACGTCAGCAGAGCAACGGATCGTGAGGGGAGGAGCGCTTGCCGCACAGATATTGCTGTATTTTTCCCGGGATTTGTTACGTCCGAGGACTGGCGCTGTCGTTATTGACCGCAGGCTGTGTCGTGGATGCGAAGAGTGTGCCGAACTCTGTCCCTTGATTGAATTGAAAAAATCTGCTGACGATACTTTAGTGGCCTATGTGGATTCGACGCTGTGTTTGGGCTGTGGCGCCTGTATTGCCTGCTGTCCAACTGGTGCAATTAGGCAACATCTTCAGGGCGACGATGAGATTATCTCCATGATGAATGGTCTTTTAAAAAGAACTGAGACTACAAGCGAGGTTACATGGGAAAATCTCTGAAGATCATCGTTTTCTCCTGCAACTGGGACGGACTAAGCTGTGTTGAATCAGCGGCGCATGCAAGGCTTAGCTACCCGGCATCCGTGAAGATCATCAGGTTGAGTTGTCTTTCCAGGGTGCACGCAGGTTTAATTCTAAAGGCTTTCGAACTGGGGGGGGATGGGGTGATACTCCTCGGTTGTGAGGTGGGAAAGTGTCACTACGATGTTGACTCGTATCACATTACGAGAGAAGTTGAAAGGGCTCAAGGGATTTTACGGGTAATGGGTATAGGGCCTAAGAGGGTACTTTTTGCTCCTATGCCAAGGGCAGATGGATCTGGATTTGTGAGCCGCCTGAATACCTTCATTGCTGAGCTGGGCACGTTAGGGGCTGGCGCTCTGACAAATCCGGAACCGAATCTAATGACTGACACTGCGCGGTAACCTAAATAAAAGAGATGGAATGGTACGATGGTTGACATGAATCGGGAAATTCAGGAATCAAAGGTTCGTCTCTGCCTTGATTGCGGTAAGTGCACCTCTGTCTGTCCGGTAACGGAGTGTGATCCTGATTTTAACCCTCGTCTCATAGTAAAACGAAGACTGGGTGCGGACAATTTACGCCTTGAAGACGAGACCATTTGGTCCTGCGTCGGGTGCTACATGTGTGTGGAGCGCTGTAATTACCGCGTTCAGTTTCCGGAATTTATCTGCGCCTTGAGGGAAGAGGCAAGAGACGGAGGGTTTCAGGTGCAGTGTAGTCATGGCGGCACACTTCAATCTCTGATGCACATGATGGCTCACAATGATTTACGTCAGGACCGGTTGCACTGGTTACCAGATGATATTCAGGTGTCTCAAGAAGGCGACACGCTTTTTTTTGTGGGATGTGCTCCCTATTTCGATATCATCTTTAGCGATCTCAAGGTGGAGTTACTGGAGGGGGTTGGGGGGGCCTTGAGATTACTCAATCTGGCGGAGATACCATTTACCCTTTTAGAAAATGAGCGTTGCTGCGGTCATGATTTGCTGATGCAGGGAGACAGAGAAGGATTTATGGCGTTGGCGAGTGCCAATATGGCGGAATTTGCTTACCATGGTATTAAACGCATTATTACTCATTGCTCTGAAGGATACTACACACTCAAATTCCTCTACCCCAAGATGCTGGGAAGCAGGGGAATTGAGGTGTTACATTTGACCGAGATCTTATCTCATAAGATAAAACTCGGTAAACTGAAATTGGGAACGTTCAAGAAAAGGATTACCTATCATGATGACTGCAGGCTGGGACGATGTTCCCGTCTGTTTGAAGAGCCTCGCGTTCTCCTTAAGACGACGCCGGGTATTGTTTTAGTGGAAATGGAAAACAATCGTATGAACTCGAGATGCTGCGGGGCAAATCCCTGGGCACACTGTGGTGCGATTAACCGGCAGATACAAGAACGAAGGATTGCCCAGGCGGCAGCAACGGGAGCAGAAATCATGGTGACTACCTGCCCAAAGTGCAAGATCCATCTGAAGTGCGCCCAAAAAACGGGGAGTAATCGTGTATCTCAGATTGAAATTCAGGACCTATGGAGTGTTTTAGGATTGTCTGTTGCAAAGGAGGTACGTAATTGTCTGTCGAGCGACCGAGGATAGGGGTTTTTGTTTGTGATTGTGGTCTTAATATAGCCGGCTCAGTAGATACCGAGGCGGTGAGGAGTGCTGCAGAAGAACTGGCCGATGTCGTCGTATCAGTGAGAAACCGATACTCATGTTCTGATCAGGGGCAGGAGGAGATAAAGCGCCATATTCGGGAACAAAGGCTGAACCGTGTGGTGGTAGCCTCGTGTACTCCGCGACTTCACGAACCCACGTTTCGGAAGTGTATTACCGATGCCGGGCTCAATCGGTATTTATTGGAGATGGCAAACATCAGGGAACACTGCAGCTGGGTACATTCCGACAATAAAGAGTTAGCAACCGAGAAGGCTAAAGATGCCGTCAGCATTGCCGTGGCCAAGGCGAGGCTCCTTGAACCTGGACAGGAAGTCCAGATCCCGGTAACTGATGCAGCCTTAGTAATCGGAGGAGGAGTCGCGGGAATTCAGGCAGCGCTTGACCTTGCTGACGCCGGCCACCTGGTTTATCTTGTGGAAAAAGAACCTACTATCGGCGGAATCATGGCTAAACTTGATAAAACGTTCCCTACGATGGACTGCTCCATCTGAATACTTGGTCCAAAGATGACGGATGTCGGTCGACATCCCAGCATTAAGTTGATGACATTTAGTGAAGTTAACGAGATATCGGGGTACGTAGGGAACTTTAAGGTTACGGTACGGAGGAAAGCACGTTTTGTGGACGAGAAAGCGTGTACTGTTTGTGGCAAGTGCGCTGAGGTATGCCCGGTAATTGTGTCGGACGAGTTCCAGCAGGGATTTTCTTCGCGCAAGGCGGCGTACATTCCTTTCCCACAGGCCGTACCGGCTTCCTACCTTATAGACATGGAACACTGTCTGGGAAACAATCCGATAGCCTGCGTTAAGTGCATGGATGCCTGTGAAAAAAAATGCATCGATCTGAATAAGCAAGACGAACCCGTTATCCTTACCGTGGGGGCGATTGTCGTTGCCACCGGGATGGGTGTATACGATCCGACCCCCCTCAATGAATATGGATACACTGCGTATGAGAATGTTATCACCAGTATGGAATTTGAACGATTGATCTGTGGTGCTGGCCCCACCCATGGGCATCTTGTCCGCCCTTCTGACCGCCGGGCTCCCAAACGCATCGGGTTCATTCAGTGTGTAGGCTCGCGAACTGAGAATCGGGGTAACCCTTACTGTTCGAATGTCTGTTGTATGAATACGGTGAAAGATACGTTATTAATCAAAGAGCATTATCCTGAGGCAGAGGTGTACGTGTTTTATATGGACTTGCGCGCCTTTGGTAAGGGATTTGAGGAGTTGTTGAGGCGTTCCAAGGAGGCTGGTGTTCGTTATATTCGAGGCTTACCTGGCGAGGTAATTGACGACCCTGCCACAGGAAACCTCCGCCTCAAAGTAGAAAATACCACTACCGCTCGGGTGGAAGCGCATGAACTGGATATGGTTGTATTAGCAGTAGGTTTGGAACCAAGAGAGGATCTTAAGCAATTAACAAGCCTTCTTAATATTTCCCGGACAGCTGACGGATTTGTCATGGAAGCCCACCCCAAGCTCAGGCCAGTGGATTCACTTACACCGGGGATATTCTTTGCGGGTTGTGTGGAGTCGCCCAAGGATGTAAAGGACAGTGTCACGCAGGCAGGGGCAGCAGCCGCGAGGAGTACGATTCTTCTCAACGCTGGTTCCATTAAAAGCGAAGCAATTAAGGCGGTTGTGGATAGGGAGAAGTGCACCGCATGCGGTATTTGCACCCGGGTATGTCCTTATGGAGCAATCACGGTTGAGGTGAAGGGAAAGACCCCGGCGGAAGTGGTGTCTGCAGCCTGTTCCGGCTGCGGCACCTGTGCTGCTGAGTGTAAGTTTGATGCGATAACCATGCAGCACTTTACCGACCAGCAGATACTGGCTCAGGTAGACGCTGCCCTGGAAGTCGCACCGGAGAAAAAGATCCTGGCCTTCCTTTGTAACTGGTGTAGCTACGCAGGTGGTGATCTCGCCGGATCATCCAGACTGAAGTACCCGGCTAACACTCGTTTCATTCGCACGATGTGCAGCGGCCGAGTAGACGAACGCTTCATTTTAAGGGCCTTTGAAAAAGGCTCTGCGTTGGTCCTGCTTTCTGGTTGTCACTTTGGCGATTGTCATTATATTGATGCTAATCACTGGACAGTGCGCCGTGCAGATAACATATGGAATCTTTTTGATAATCTGGGAATTCGACCGGAGCGATTCCAGCTCGAGTGGATCAGCGCTGCTGAGGGGGTTAAGTTTGCCGAGACGATGCACTCGATGGAGAAAATGCGACAGATGGTTACGCTGGAGGAAATTGAACACACAAAGAGGGTGCTTGCTGAGTACAGACAGACTCGCCAAAGGGGTTACGAAGAAGGGCAGGGGTGAGGGTATTAAGACTTAAAAGGCTTGACGACGATGGAAGAAAATCATAAATGTCTTCGCTGCGGCTATGAGTATACTGTTCGAAGAGAGCCAAGGGAACCTCTGAGGGAGAGGGTTTGCCCCAAGTGTCGGTCCAACAGTGTCCGTAAAATTGTGGCTGAGAAGCAGGTTCATTAGGTTTTAAGGTACTTCTTAGTAACTTACGTTTTCGTGTTATTCGAACCCTCCCGATTATAAAAATTTAATCCAAACAAAACTTATCTCAATTGTACCGGTGAAAGTCTACCATGCTATAAATTAACTTGGAATGGTTTTGACTTGACGTGTTTCTTTCTTTATACTTTTTTTATACTGATTGAACGATAGCATTACGTAATACTGTAACTTTATTTTTTAATACCACATTCTTATACAGCAAAAATAAAACGTTAACCATAACCGAGATACGGAGAGATACTAATGGCGAGTAAAAGTAGAAAAAAAAGAACCGGGGATATTACCAAAAGTAACTTTACCGGGAAAAAAGGGCTGGGAAAATTATTAGAAGAAATCATTCGTGAGTCCCTCAGTCCCGAGTGTAACCGTATTCTTTTGGAAAGCAAAATTAGGGAATTAGAGAACGCGGATAAAAATTATGTGCCCTTGCTGTCAAGGATGGTGACTCGAGGGAAGACTAATGAACAAAAGGTTATTTTTGATCTTCTGGTGAGGAAAAAGAATGGAGAGGTTATAGATAGTCTAAAAAACATTATTCAGGAAGATGTGGTTTCAGTTAAAATCCGGCGGCAAGCACTTAATCAGTTAGAAAGGTGGGGGGGGGATGTTGACGAAGAATTACGAAAGCTTCTGGATGAAGGCGAAGTTATCATTTCTATAGTGGAAAAATATGCCGAGTTTGGAGAATCTCTTGAGCCAGAGTTAGAGGCCTCAATTATTCAAAGGTTCACCAGGCTGTCTAAGAGTTTAAAAGTCTCTATTATCAAACAATTATTAGATGAATATCCCCATGGTCTTCAAGTAGTTTTAAAACTGACTCGGGGAGAAGCGGATTTGGATGAAAGAATTATTAATCAATTAGCTGAACGGGGTACAGCAGAGATAGCTGATCTTTTTTGCACCTTTTTGGTAGAAACTAAGAACAAGGGCCTCCGAAGGTTGCTTAAGAAGCATTTATTCCAAATGAAGAATAAGGGTTTGAATGTGGTTATTCCAACGATAGAAGAGGAAGAACCGCTCAAATTTCAAAAAATGGAACCTCATCAACCCAATGCCTATGTAACCAGCATAGATTATTTGGGAGATCGTTTGATTTTTTTGAGTAAGTCAACCTTTGGGTGGGGAATGGTTTTTTTCCAAATTACGGTGAGCGATCAAGAAGGTATAAAAAACCTTAGCGCCTTTAACCTCAACCGAAGAGAAATAAAAAACTTTCTGAACCGAATTTCTGAAGGCGGTATTATTCACTTAATGGAGATTAACCCTGAGTACTGCCATTTTCTGATTGAAGAAGCCTATCAAGTTAATATTAAAAAGGGAATCACTCCACCGGAACAATTTATGCAGTGGAAGGTGGAACTTGATGATATTAAAGGGGAAATTATTGAACCCATTATTTATGCGCAGATCTCTAAGGAAACCATCCAGAAGGGAAAAACAGAATGGTGGAGGTCACAATACCAGCGAATTAACGAACTGGATCTATTTAAAGGCTGGTTTTTAGAACCGCGATTTGTGTGGGAATATATAGAAAAGTACAATGATGTAGCCACCAGCCCCCTTATCCTCAACCCTTATCAGACAGAAGAAAGAAAAGAATCAATCATTTCTGAGGCTGCCGAAAGAATCTTCACTAATGAGTACCGAGGGCTCTATAAGCGACGTTTGGAGGAAATGGCATATATTCTCTTCCGCATGAATCAAGAAGAATCAGCAAAACTGGTTCTTCTTGCTGCGGATGACTTAAGATCAGAAGGACTTTCCTCGAAAACCCATGGTTTTTTGAAAGAGTTAGTCAAAAAAAGCATTCTTCTTTATGGTGAAGATGAAAGGGAACGGAGAAGGGACCAGCTGATCATAACGCCCAGATAACAAAAGCGCCGTTGGCTTAATGTTAATAAACTAACACTGGTTCCCTAAGGATCAAGTGGAGGATGTGCGCTGCTTTGTGTGCCAACGCAGGATACGTTTTTTCAAGGTTCCGTATTTGACGAAGGTTGTCAGCGGTTCTTAAGATAAGCATTACCATATCTCCTTCCTCTACCTCAATCAGTTTCATAAGTTCCAGCCATGAACACCCTTGAGACCAAATAAATAAGGCAGCCGCTGGCCAGAATTGGAGAAGAGGGTTCTCGAAGCCTCGAATTATCTCTAATTTTCGCAATGGTTTAAGCTGATGGATCATGCCTTTAAATGATTCTTTGAACTTTTTTACTTCTAAAATTTTTCCAAAATCAACAGTAACGTCCCTGGTTTTATCACATACGAAAGGAGCAATGAGTCCAGCAAGAACCTCCGGCTTTTTATCCTCAAAGACATTTCGGCGGATACATTCGGCAATGAGGAGGGGGTGGTCAAGACGTAACTGCGCAGCCCAGATTCCATCAGGGGTAAGATGATCGTCTGGGGTTACAAAACCGGTTTCTTTTAGAAACCTTACGTGACGCCGAAAATCGAACCAGAGCTTATGACGAATTTTTTGAACCCTCTTTGAGATTTTTCTCTCTTCTCCCTCTCTCATTTGTTTGGTGAGCTGAAGTTGGAACGTGGCGAAAGACCGATGTAATAATTCCCGGATTTCTTCTGGCCGATGGGAGATGAGCAGATTGAGCACCATTGAAAAATTTATCTGAAGCTGACTTTTTAATGGTTCCGGCTGTGAAGAAAGCAGGGTGTTTATTAACCATGGATCCTGAAATACGCCCGGTAGTATCAGGGCAAATCCTATGTTATCCTTCCCTCTTCGTCCTGCTCTCCCGGTCATTTGGTGGAGTTCAGTGGCCGTGAGGTCAATGAACTCTTTTCCATTGTAACGATCACTTTGAACCAGTACCACGGTTCGGGCTGGAAAGTTTACTCCGGCGGCAACGGTAGAAGTAGAGAAAATTGCCTCTAACAGCCCAGCATTCATCATTTTTTCAATGAATAGCTTCCAATGGGGAAGTTGGCCTGCGTGATGTGAGCCTATCCGGTTCTCAATTAAACAGTGGAGTTGGCGGTGGTGGTGTAAGAAGGGGAACTGATCAAGGAAATTGTTCACTATTTGATTAAAACGCTTTTCTTCATCATCAGTCGGTTTGGGAGCTGGAAGGCAGGTCATCAGTGCCCGATCACAATCAGCCCGGGATTTAAGAAAAAAGATTGCCGGAAGGAGGTTAAGGGTTCGGAGGTGCTGAATAATAACCCCATACTGTGGAGTTAAGGATCCCTTGGACCCCTTAGAACGCCGGGTATTTTCAAAAAATTTATCAATCTGAGGTAACAGCCCTTGTTGATCAGTAAGGGGAGTTATCCTCCCATCGGGAAAGAGGAAAAGGGGGGCCAAGGGAACTGGCCGTTTTTCGGAATCCACTACTGAACAAGGAGTGCCTCGAATCTGGGAAAGCCACTGGGCAATTTCAGGACCATTTTCTAATGTGGCGGAGAGGAGTAACAATTTAACCCGATTGGGGAGATAGATCAAAACTTCCTCCCACACTACGCCCCGCTCAAGGTCACTCAAATAGTGGGCTTCATCCAACACCACAAGATCAACCCGAATGTCCGATCCGGAATGCATTGTGTCATAGAGTTGATTGCGCAGAATTTCAGTAGTACCCACAACCACTGGCGCATCAGGGTTTTCCTTCATGTCCCCGGTTAAAATCCCAATGGTGTCAGCGCCGAATTCTTCTTTAAACTCCTCATATTTTGAGTTAGATAGCGCCTTAAGGGGAGTAGCATACCACGCCCGTTTCCCTTGATTAAGGTAGCCTTTAATCGCTTCAAGTGCAATCCAGGTCTTTCCCGATCCAGTGGGGGCACTGACCAGGACATCGCTACATTTCAGCTTATCAAGTGCTTCTACTTGAAATTCGTCGGGTGTGAACGGTGATGAAGGGGGAGTCCCAATTTGGCGAAAAAGAGTATGAAGCTCGGAGTGAATTTTTAATGAGGCTTCAACCCTTCCTTTTTTACTCTTAGCAGGAGAATGAGGCTTTTTATAACCGCGGGAGTGAGTTTGAATTTTTTCGATAGACAAGGTTTGTGGTACTTAGGTATAAGGTTAATAAAAGAAGGAGTTGAAAATTTTCATGCGTTCGAATCGAGGAGTACCTATATAATAAAATAGACAGAATTAAAACAAAAATTTTCGATGAACTTTAAACAAAGAATCGGGCAGCGTCTTGTGATAGGGATCAGAGGAACTTCTTTGGATGAAGCGACCCGTTCTCATCTTAAAGAAATTTCCCCCGGAGGGGTAATCCTTTTCTCCCGAAACATATCCCACCCAGACCAGGTCCGTAACCTTATCAGGGACATTAAAGAAACTGTCCAACCGTCTCCTCTGATTGCGGTTGATCAGGAAGGAGGGTTAGTGGTAAGGTTTTTCCGGGACGTTACCATAATGCCGGGCAATATGGCCCTGGGAGCAATTGATTCCCCCGATCTTGCCTATAAACAGGGGGTGCTTATGGCTCGAGAATTAAAAGCGATCGGCTTTGATCTAAATCTGGCTCCGGTGGTAGACGTAGTCACCACCTATGATAATCCGGGAATAACCATCCGGTCATTTGGGTCTGATTCCCCAAAGGTGGCTACCTTAGCGGTTAATTTTGTCCAGGGTACCCAGTCAAGTGGGATGGGAGCAGTGGCAAAACACTTTCCTGGCAAAGGAGCAGCCAGTAAGGATGCCCACTTTGACCTCCCCAAAGTAGATATTCCCTGGAATGAGATGCTTAGTACTCACCTCCTTCCTTTTCAGGAATGCATCAAAAATGGGATTAAGGGAGTAATGTCCTCCCATGTCATTTACCCGAATATTCCTGGTTGCGAGAAGTTTCCCGCCACCTTTTCTTCAAGATTAACACGTCAGTATCTTCGGGAGAAATTGAATTTTAAGGGAGTTATATTTTCGGATGACCTGGAGATGGGAGCCATCACCAAGTTTTTTCCTTTTGAAGAAGCGGTGGTAAAAGCTTTAAAGGCGGGGCACGATATGGTACTTATTTGCAGTGATTATGAAAAGCAGCGCCTTACATTGCAGGTTCTCCGGAAAGCCTATGAGGTGGATAGTGTTATTCTTAAAGAGATGGATGAGTCTGTAGAGAGAATAGATAGGCTTCGAAATTTCTGCCAACGAAACAACCCACCCCCCTTTAGTAAAGGGGGGCTGGGGGGATTTTCAGCTAAAAATCACGCATTAAATCTCGCCCAGGAGATTGCAGAAAGAGCGATTACCTTGAGAGAAGGATCAGTACCAGTTCCTATCCCTTTAAAACCAGGAATAAAAATCTTTACCATTATTCCTGAGTTATCTCAGCTGGAATCAATTGAAGATGGGTTTGAAAAGGGAGAACATAACTTTATTTCCCAAGCCTTGGAGGCAACGTTCTCGATGAAAGTTCAAAAACAGTTTATTCCGTTAGATTCAGAGGAAGAGGTAATAGAAAAGGCTTTGGAAAATGCTAAAAATGCTGACATAGTTCTTGCCTTTATTTTTAATGCCAGAACGATAAAAGGGCAACGCTTATTGCTGGAAAAACTGAAAGCATTTCCTCGAAAGGTCATCTGGATTTTACTTAG